>CAZHHS010000135.1:0-5601 GCA_964532395.1 uncultured Desulfobacterales bacterium
CAATACGGTTTCACACACCCGGTTGATCCGGTTCGTTGTTAACAGGAAGCCGCGGTGCGGCTTAACTCGGCTTTTTACGATTTGATACAACCTTCGGGGTTCAAGATATGGGGGTCGAGGTGAAATGAGTGCGTCATGATGAGGAAACAGGATGCATACCGGATAGGCGTCATCTCTGATACCCACGGTATCCTCCAGCCCCAGGTCTTGGATTTGTTCGCCCGGTGTGATCAAATCATCCATGCGGGGGATATTGATACGCCGGATCTTCTCACCCGTCTCAAACAGGTGGCCCCCGTAACCGCCGTTCGGGGGAACATGGACGGGGGCAAGTGGGCTGCGGCCTTGCCCGTTCACGATATCGTGACGGTCGGGCAGGTCTCGATCTACGTGTTGCACGATGTGGCGGACTTGGATCTCGACCCCTCCGCTGCAGGCATCCAGGTCGTTATCAGCGGCCACACCCATCGGGCGTCAAGGAAAAAGCAAGGCGGGGTGTTGTACATCAACCCGGGTAGTGCGGGAGCCCCCCGGTCGTCTCGTCGTCCCAGCGTGGCCGTTCTTTCCGTCAACGGACCGTCGGTTGCCGCCGAGTTTACTGAGTGGTGATCCGGCAGGTTCCTAAGCGCACTTGGAAAACCCGCAAACCGGACAATCGAGACATCCACCTTCGTGTTTCAGGGCATTTCCGCAATCGGGGCATGTGCCGGTCATGGTTGCCCGTTCTGAACCCTCCATCCGGGTATAGTGCCGAATGACCTGGGCGATGGCATCAGGGCACGAGAGTACCATGCTTCCGTTTTGCCAGATCGGCGACGGACAGCGAATTCCGGTGAGCTGTTTTACGATGGCTTCCACCTTTACCCCGCTGCGCAAGGCCAAAGATATCAACCGTCCGGCCGCCTCGATCTGAGAGGAGGCGCACCCCCCCGTTTTCCCCATTTGTGCAAAAACCTCGCACACCCCTTCATCGTCCTCGTTGATAGTGACGTAAAGCTTACCACACCCGGTATTGATGCGTTCAGTGGCGCCCTTTGTGCAAACGGGGCGGGTTCGAGGCAGTATTGCCGCTGGGCGATCCCCCGCCTTTCCTATATTGAGAACCTGGTGTCCGCGACTGCCATAGCGATAGATCGTTACGCCCTTACATCCCTGTTGGTGGGCGAGACGAAAGACATTTTCTATGTCCCCCGGGGTAGCCCCCTGGGAGAAATTTACCGTTTTGGACACTGCGTTGTCCGTATATTTCTGAAAGGCGGCCTGGATAGCAATATGCCACTTGGGTGCCATATCGTGGGCGGTGACGAAGAGTCGCTTCATATCCTTGGGAATCTGATCCATCTGCTGGATCGATCCGGTTTGGGCGATTTGTTCGGCAAGGTCCGGGGAGTGGATCCCCCGTTTCTTGGCCCGTTTTTCGAACAGGGGATGCATTTCAAAGAGGGTCTCCCCGTCGAGTACGGAACGCCGATAGGCTACCGCAAACAGCGGTTCTACGCCGCTGGAACACCCGGAAATAATGCTAATGGAACCCGTGGGAGCAATCGTCGTCGTGGTGGCGTTTCGCATAAACGGCGTCTTTGGGTCGTCGTAAACGCTTCCCCTGTAGGCGGGGAAATTACCCCGTTTCTTGGCCAATTGGATGGATGCCTTTTTCGATTCACGGGATATCAGTGCCATTACTTGTTCTGCCCGCTTTACGGCGGCTTTGGAATCATAAGGGGTCCCCAAGGTGATGAGCATATCTGCAAACCCCATCACCCCCAAACCGACCTTGCGGGTCTTCTTGCTCATTTTCTCGATCTTGCGGAGCGGATAACGGTTGACTTCGATGACATTGTCCAGGAAATGAATGGCCTTGTGGACCGTTTCTTTGATCTTGGTTTGGTTCAGTTTGCCGCCGGTCACCATCTTGGCCAGATTAATGGAACCGAGGTTGCAGGATTCGTAGGGTAACAAGGGTTGTTCGCCACAGGGGTTGGTGGCTTCGATGGCCCCTAAATGGGGTGTGGGGTTGGCGGCATTGATGTGGTCCAAGAAGATGATGCCGGGCTCTCCGCTTTCCCAGGCGGCCTGGACAATTTGATCGAAGATGGTTCGAGCCGGCACTTGCCTGACCCGCTTTCGGTTTCTGGGGTTGGTTAAATCATAGTTTTCACCGGCTTCCAGGGCGGTCATGAACTGGGCGGTGAGCCCCACGGATATGTTGAAATTGTTCAAGCCCACCAGATCCGTTTTGCTGGCGATGAAAGCCTCGATGTCGGGATGATCCACCCGGAGAATGCCCATATTCGCCCCCCGCCGGGTACCCCCTTGTTTTACCGTTTCCGTGGCTACATCAAAGACACTCATAAAAGAAATCGGGCCGCTGGAGATCCCCCGTGTGGACAGAACCGTATCGTTTTCAGGTCGCACCCTGGAAAAAGAAAACCCTGTCCCGCCTCCGCTCTTATGAATAATGGCGGCGTGTCGGAGGGTTTCAAAAATACTGTCTATGGAATCCCTGACCGGTAATACAAAGCAGGCGGACAATTGTCCCAAACGCCGGCCCGCATTCATCAGGGTGGGTGAGTTGGGCATGAACTCCAATTCGGCCAGGAGTTGATAAAAGGTATCAGCCGTGTGCTGAACGTTCGCATGGGCGTCAAAATGACGGTCTGCCGACGCCACCGTTTCGGCAACCCGCCGGAACAGGTCCGCTGGCGTTTCGGCGGGATTTCCCGCCGGGTCTTTTTTTAGATAACGCCTCTCGAGGACCAACAAGGCATTTTCTGATAAGCGTGTCTTCATAGTCTACTCAGGCGGCCGCCGAATCATCGCCTCCCTTTTTGTTTTTGCGTTTCCACGGCACACTGGCTTTTCAAAAAATCGACAAAGACACCGCACAGGGGGGAACGGGTGCGATGTTTGTGCAAGATCATGTAGAACGCCCGTTTAAAGGACGTGCCGCTTAGCCTTAATTTGACTAAGTCTCCCCCGTTGAGTTCGTCGGAAATGGCCCGTTCGGAGAGAATGGATACGCCGACCCCGGCCTTTATCGCCTGGCGCACCGCTTCGGTACTTCCCATTTCAGCCACCACGTTCAAATCACTCAGCTTGACCCCTTTTTTCTCCAGTACCCGTTCGATCGATTTGCGGGTGCCCGAACCCGGTTCTCTCATAATAAAGGGGATGCGGGTTAATTGCTTGACCGTTGTCTTCCGCCGTTTGCAAAGCTCATGTCCGTGGGGAACGATGAGAAACATTTCATCAGTCATGATCTTCTTGCAAAGCAGCTGAGGCTCGCTGGGTTCCGCACCCACGATACCCAGCTCGATACGTCCGTTGATGGTATCTTCTATGATGCCGTCGGTGTCGTTCTCGGTCAGTGTTACCGTGATGTCCGGATAGGTCTGTTTGAAAAGACCCAACAGCGGGGGCAAGATATAACCACCCGGTATGGTGCTCCCCCCGATGGTCAGGTGCCCCTTCATCTTTCCGTGAAATTCGGCCAGGGCCCTTTCCGTTTCTTCGGCCAAATCGAGAATCTGGGTACCATATCGATAGAGGAGTTCTCCCGCCTTGGTCGGTGCCACCTGACGGCCGAGCCGATCAATCAATTTACATTCGAAATGGTTTTCCAAGTCCTTGACGTGACTGCTTACCGTGGGTTGAGATAGATATATCGTGCTCCCGGCCTTGGAAAAGCTCTTTTCCTTCACGACCATGCAGAAAACCTTAAGACGCCACAGATCCATGATTGCCAAATCTCTCCTTTAGTTTCTCGCAAACCACCGGCGGCACCAATTTGTGAATATCGCCACCAAATTGACCGGCCTCCTTGATGATCGAAGAACTTATAAAGATCCAGCGCATTCCCGTCATCAAAAAAACGGTTTGAATGTTTTTATTGAGTTTTCTGTTCATCAACGCCATTTGAAATTCATATTCAAAGTCCGAAACGGCCCGCAATCCGCGAAGTATTGTTTCCGCACCCTGGTCGGCTGCGTAATCGACCAGAAGCGTGTTGAAACTATCCACCTTTACATTGGGCATGTCTTTCAAACTCTCGGTCAACATGTAGAGGCGCTCTTCAACGGAAAAGAGGGGCGCTTTGCTCCCGTTGACCGCTACAGCCACGATCAGCCGATCAAAGATTTTGAGTCCACGGTTGATGATATCACAATGGCCGTTGGTAACCGGGTCAAATGTTCCCGGATATATGGCGATTCGTTCTCCATCCATGGTCTTCTCCCTGTCCGCCCATCTTCGGGGAGGCATTCAACCGGCTATTCTTCAGCGGTATGTCTTTCACACGCCGGCATGCCTTTTCCCAGGTGAGTAAGGGTTGCAGATCGTGCCATTCGATGCCCATAGACATGGCGGCACAACGACCCGCCGTTCGTTCATAGCACAAACTCGTAAAAGGAGACAAGGGTCTTGCCATACCGTCGATGACTGCTTCGCCACAGGTGACTCATTTCCTCGGGTACGACCTCCGACCGGCTGTGCTCCACGACGATGGTACCGTCTTTAATAATAGCGTCACAGGCATTCAAGCTCTCCAGGACGGGCCTTACATAGCCCCGTTCATAAGGGGGGTCGGCAAACACCAGATCAAATTCCGATCCTCTGGGTGTCAAGAACGCCAGACCCCGAAGGATGTCTTTTTGCAGCACCGTGGCTCGGTCGGCAAGGCGACACGTAGCCAAATTTCGCCGGATCAAATCGACCGCCTGGCGGCTTTTGTCTATGAAGAGGCAGGAACCGGCGCCCCGACTGAGGGCTTCGATGCCCAGGCTTCCGGTACCGGCAAACAGATCAAGAATGCGGGCCCCCTCTATTTGACCGACAAGAATATTAAATAAAGACTCTCGCAAGTGGTCGGCGGTAGGACGAATGGGAAATCCCTTTGGGGGGTGGAGTTTCCTGCCTTTACACAGTCCGGCGATAACCCTCATTCCTGTATACCTTCTTGCAGGGCACGGCGCGGCTATTCTGCAATGTGCTTATGAGAGCCTAATCTCATATGCCTTGATCTTCTTATGCAGGTGACTTCTTTCCAACCCGATGCGATCCGCCGTTTGCGAGACGTTAAAGCTGTTTTCTGAAAGTTTTTGCATCAAATATTTCTTCTCGAATTGTTTCTTGGCTTCCTTAAAAGAGTTCTCGGTAAGGAAATTTGCTTCCGTGGCCGTGGGCTTATTCGTCAGATAGGATGCCGGTAGGTCGGATTCGTCAATGACATCGGAATCGATCATAATGGCCAGCCGTTCCACGAGATTTTTAAGTTCCCTTACGTTGCCCGGCCACGGGTATTTTTTCAAGGTTTCAATAGTCCTTTTGGTGATCCGCTTTTCGCTACAATCTCCTTGTTGTGCAAAGTCCTTTAAAAAGGTGTCCACCAACAAGGCCAGATCTTCCGTCCGTTCCCGCAGGGGGGGGACTTTTATGGGAATCACATTGACCCGGTAGTAGAGGTCTTCTCGGAAGTTTCCCTTTTCTATCTCCTTTTGCAAATCCTTATTCGTTGCGGCAATGACCCGAACATCCACATTCAAAGTTCTGGATCCGCCCACCCGTTCAAACTTTTGCTCCTGCAAAATTCGCAGAATTTTGGCC
>CAZHHS010000136.1:0-5555 GCA_964532395.1 uncultured Desulfobacterales bacterium
CCCTTACCCCTCCAGAGCGTGAACACACCGGGCGCAAATCTTGGGGTGGGCACTGTCACTTCCGACGGAAGGATCATGAATCCAGCAACGTTCACACTTTGCTTCACCAACAGGGGCTACGGATATCCGAAGCCCGGGGATGTTGACGCTTTGATAGGCCCCTTCAGGCATGTCGGCATCGGCAAAAGAAACCTGAGACACGATGAAAATATTGCGCAGCTCCTCAGCGTCGGGCATCGATCGACCCAGGAAATCGTCAGGGATCTGCAACGTTACGGCGGCATCCAGAGAGTGGCCGATCGTCTTGTCGGCTCTCGCCGCTTCCAACGCCTTACTCACCTCGGACCTCAAATTAAGTATCCGCTCCCATTTTTCGGCCAGTTCGGCATCGATAAACGCAGCGTTCTCCTGTGGAAGATCGCTTTCATGGACACTCGTCGTTCGATCCGCCTTGGGCATATGAGACCAGATTTCTTCCGCAGTAAAAACCATGATAGGCGCCTTCAGTCGTGTCAAGGTATGCAAAATGAGGTGCAGTGCCGTTTGAGCCGACCGGCGTGCTTTCGACTGAGCGGCCGATGTATAAAGCCGGTCTTTAAGAACGTCCAGGTAAAAGGCACTCAGATCTAAAGTACAGTAATTATACAGTGCATGATAAGCCCCGTGGAACTCGAAGGTTTCGTAAGATTTGCGGACACCCCTAACCAGCTCTTGAAGCTTGTGAAGGGCGTAGCGGTCTATTTCCATCATTTCCCCATAGCTCACACTATCCGTGCCCGGCTCATAATCTCCGATATTGCCAAGAATGAACCGGCATGTATTGCGGATCCTCCGATAAACATCTGCGAGCTGCTTGAGGATCTTGTCTGAAATCCGCACATCATCCTGGTAGTTGGATGCCGCCACCCAGAGCCGCAATATTTCAGCTCCATGCCGGCTGATAATTTCGTCGGGAGCAATCACATTGCCCTTCGACTTAGACATCTTTTCTCCCTTGCCGTCTACCACGAACCCGTGAGTCAGGACGGTTCCGTAAGGCGCTTTACCGCGTGTGCCCGCCGCCGTAAGAAGCGCGCTATGAAACCACCCCCGATGTTGATCACTTCCCTCCAAATACATGTCGGCAGGCCAGTTCAGGTAGCTTCTTTTCTCGAGAACCGCCGTGTGGCTCACCCCGGAGTCAAACCAGACATCCAATATATCCTGCTCTTTGACGAACCTATCTTTCCCGCACTGGGGACAGGAAGTTCCCGGCGGCAACAGCGCCGCCGCGTCTTTCTCAAACCAGATGTCGGCACCATGTTCCTCAAACAACTCGGCCACGTGATCGATGACCTCGTCCGTAATAAGCCAAGCGTTACAATCGGCACAATAAAAGGCCACGATGGGCACGCCCCACGTACGCTGGCGAGAGATACACCAGTCGGGGCGGTTCTCAATCATTCCGTAAATGCGATCCCTACCCCAATGAGGAATCCACCGGACCTCATCGATACAGGTCAAGGCCTTTTTCCTCAATCCCGTCTTTTCCATGGAAATAAACCACTGTTCCGTAGCTCTAAAAATCACGGGTTCCTTACATCGCCAGCAGTGCGGGTAGGCATGCGTTATCTCGGCTTCGCCCATCAACATCCCAGAGGTACGCAACTTATCGACAACCGCGGGGTTGGCTTTGAAAACAAACTGCCCGCCAAAAAATTCGACATCGGGGTTGAAACACCCGTTCCTGTCTACGGGGGAATAGATGTCCAGGCCGTATGATAATCCCACATCGTAGTCTTCTCTACCGTGTCCCGGTGCGGTGTGCACACACCCCGTGCCCGCTTCCAGTGTCACGTGCGGGGCGAGGATAACCTGGGAATCCCGGCCATAGAGGGGATGTCGGCACCGCTGACCCTCCAACCGCCTCGAGTCAACCGAACACAAGACCTCATAGGACTTGATGCCGATAGCCTCCATGGTCTTTTCCAGGAGACCTTGAGCCAGAATATAGACTTCACCGTTTTCCCCTTGAACCGCCGTATACGCCAGATCGGGGTGTAAGGCCACTGCAAGGTTCGCCGGCAGGGTCCACGGCGTGGTGGTCCATATGATCAGACTAGATTTCTTTCCGTCTAGCGCGGGAAAGATTTCCCCCAAATCGGAAACAAAAGGAAACTTCACATATATGGATGGAGAGCTTTCGTCTTCGTATTCCACTTCCGCTTCGGCAAGCGCCGTCTTACAGGTGCTACACCAGTATATAGGCTTCTTGCTCTTTACAAGGCTGCCGTCACGGGCGAACTTACCAAATTCACGGACGATCGTGGCGACGTAGCCATGATTCATGCTCAAATAGGGATTGTCCCATTCACCCATGACACCCAGCCGTTTAAACTCCTGCCTTTGAATGTCGATAAACTTTTCCGCGTAAGCCCGACATTCTTTACGGATCTCCACCTGCGTCATGGATTTCTTGCGCGCGCCCAGTGTTTGGTCTACATGATGTTCAATAGGTAGCCCGTGACAATCCCACCCCGGCACATACGGTGCATCCAAGCCGTCCATCTGGCGCGACCGAATAATCATATCCTTCAAGATCTTATTCATCGCCGTACCGATGTGAATGTGTCCGTTTGCGTACGGCGGGCCGTCATGCAAAACAAACCGGGGTTTACCGGAGCAGTTTCGTCGAATCCTCTCATAGAGCCCTATGCGTTCCCATTGCTCGAGAATTTCCGGTTCCTTTTTGGACAGACTGGCCTTCATGGGGAAAGCAGTCTTTGGTAGATTCAGCGTTGCTTTGTAATCCATTATCATACTCCCAGATGGGTGCTGTGTAGTGTCATTCCTGCAGTCTCCTGATACAGAACGGCCATATGACTTGCATGATGCAAATATCACACGGTCCGATCATGTCAAGGGAACTATGGGACACACCAATGCCGACGGAGATCCAAGGAAAGGACAGTTCACGAAAAGCCGGCTGCAAAACGGAAGAAACCTCCATGCCAAAAGACATGGAGGTTTCTCGAGTATCCAATTAACAGAGACAACAAGGTTAACAGAGACAGCAAAGGGACACGTACGATTACATCATACCGCCCATGCCGCCCATGCCGCCCATACCACCGCCTGGAGGCATAGCCGGCGCTGCTTCCTTATCTTCGGGCAACTCGGCAACCATGGCTTCAGTGGTCAACATCAGACCGGAGACACTGGCGGCGTTTTGGATCGCATATCGTACCACCTTGGTCGGGTCGATCACGCCCGCGGCCAGCAGATCTTCGTATTTGCCGGTTTCGGCATTGAAACCCATACCGCCTTTTTCATCCTTGACTTTGGCCACGATCACGGATCCTTCATGACCGGCATTTTCCACGATCTGCCGCAATGGCTCTTCCATGGCCCGCTGTATAATCTTGACACCCAATTTCTGGTCCGCCTTGATCTTGATCTTGTCCAAAGCCGCAATGGCTCTGACCAGCGCAACCCCGCCACCGGGTACGATGCCTTCTTCCACAGCCGCCCGTGTAGCGTTTAAGGCGTCTTCAACCCGAGCCTTTCTTTCTTTCATTTCAGGTTCCGTAGCCGCACCTACGTTGATAACGGCAACCCCGCCGATCAGTTTGGCAAGACGCTCCTGAAGCTTTTCCCGATCATAGTCGGACGTCGTTTCATCGATCTGAGCCCGGATCTGACGGACACGGCCTTCCAGATCCGAACGGGAGCCAGCCCCGTCCACTATGGTGGTGTTGTCCTTATCCATGGTAATACGTTTTGCCGACCCCAAATCTGAAAGCGTGATGTTCTCCAACTTGGTTCCGAGGTCCTCAGAAATCACCTGGCCACCTGTTAGAATCGCAATATCTTCCAACATGGCTTTGCGACGGTCTCCAAAACCGGGGGCCTTCACGGCCGCACAGTTTAGCGTACCCCGCAACTTGTTCACCACCAACGTGGCCAAGGCCTCTCCCTCTACATCTTCAGAAATGATGACGAGGGGCTTGCCCATCTTCGCGACCTGCTCCAAAAGGGGTACCAGGTCTTTCATAACGGTGATTTTCTTTTCGTGAATCAGAATATAGGGGTCTTCCAGTGAGCAAACCATTTTCTCGGAATCGGTCACAAAGTAAGGAGACAAATAACCCCGGTCAAACTGCATGCCCTCAACCACCTCAAGTGTGGTCTCCATGCTTTTGGCCTCTTCTACAGTGATGACGCCTTCTTTACCGACCTTATTCATCGCCTCTGCAATAATATTGCCGATGGTATCATCATTATTGGCGGAGATACTGCCCACCTGAGCAATTTCCTTTTGATCTTTCGTGCTCTTGCTCATTTTTCCCAATTCGGCCACGGCGACTTCCACGCCCTTGTCGATACCCCGTTTTATGGCCATGGGATTGTTCCCTGCCGCCACCAACTTCTGGCCCTCTCTGTATATGGCCTGTGCCAGAACCGTAGCGGTGGTGGTGCCGTCTCCAGCGACATCGGACGTCTTGCTGGCCACCTCTTTAACCATCTGAGCACCCATGTTTTCGAACTTGTCCTCGAGTTCTATTTCCTTGGCTACCGTTACACCGTCTTTAGTAACGGTCGGGGCACCCCAAGATTTCTCCAGGATAACGTTTCTGCCCTTTGGACCCAGCGTAACTTTTACCGCATTGGCCAAGGTATTAATTCCTTTCAGCACAGACTCCCGTGCCTTAACATCGTACTTAATCTCTTTTGCAGGCATATTATTATTTCCTCCTTAACTCTATTGTTTTCGCGGCAGCTCCAAGTCGGTCTGCCGGAGAAAACGAAACGTTCATTCTAAAATGCAAGATAGGGATAATGTTCTATTTGTTTATTACACCCAGAACGTCGTCTTCCCGCATGATCAGATACTCCTCGCCGTCGATCGTAACATCGGTGCCGGCATATTTGCTAAACAGGATGTGATCGTCTTTCTTCACATCCAACGGCAACGCCTTGCCATTATCCGATATTTTTCCCTTGCCGACAGCCATAACCAAGCCTTCCGAAGGTTTTTCCTTCGCCGAATCCGGAATAATAATCCCTCCCTTGGTCTTGTCCTCACTTTCAAGGCGTTTTACAAGTATCCGGTCTTGTAAAGGTCGAATCTTCATAATGATCAATCTCCTCTTCTTTACTGGTTTTTTAACTGTCCTCAACAAATATTAACTGCCTTTCAAACCTTGGTTTCACACCTAAACGAAACGGGTTCACCTCCTTTCGCCGAACATACAATTTATGATGTTATTGACATGAAATACTGATCCTCACCCGCCCCCAAACACCCTTCCACAACTCAGGGTATATTTACCCAGCTCACGATCTCGGGAATATTTTTCGAATTGGGGAACCAATCACCGAAGTGATCAGTCAAAAGGTCATGCAAAGCTGTCAGGATATTCAATACACACAGGAAATACCTCCACCCGTGAGATACACGCATTCAAACATAATCACGTACTTAGACTTGTAAAGGGGACAAAGGCAAAAAATTCTTCGCCTTAGGGTTCGCGCAAAAATAACTTCACAGAATGGGCGCTCGGATTTGGTTCGGA
>CAZHHS010000137.1:0-3832 GCA_964532395.1 uncultured Desulfobacterales bacterium
GGTCCGGCGGCATGAAGGGTTGAGCCATGAACACCAGACCCAAGGTAACCCCGGCGGTGGGCAGCAGGCCGTATCCCAGATATTTCTTGACCACAACCGGCGTATGCGAAAGTGCCGCCCCAAACCGGGTTCCGATAAATTTCCCGACGAACCGACAGCCGACAACCATAAATGCCAAAGAACCGACCAATTTAAAGACCCTTGAATCGAAGTGGGCTCCGGCCAAGGTAAAAAAGAGGGCAAATATGGGTTCTTCAACGTTTTCCAACGTCTCAAAAAGCCGATCGCTTTGCCTGGCTCTATTGACAATCAAGAATCCCACCATCATGTTGGCTAAAAGGGGAGAAAGCTGCAACCGTTCAGCAATGCCGTAACACAGGAAGGTCGCACCCAAAACAACGACCAGCAAACATTTCGTCTTTCCTACCCATGTCGCTAAGCCACTTAACAGGGCCCCGACAGCGGTTCCCAGAAGTATGGAGCCCAGAATGATTACCGCAGGTTCAGCGATCATACTATATGCGGAAAACCCGCTTGCCTCGGTTATCGTGCGGACAATGCTTCCGGCGAAGGCATACAAGATTATGGCCACGGCATCGTCCAAGGCCACGACCCCCAACAAAGTCATGGTCAGAGGGCCCTTGGCTCTATATTCATGCACGATGGCTAAAATGGCAGCGGGCGCCGTCGCAGCGGAAACCGCCGCGATGATTAGCGCCAGTGGCAGATAAAACCCCGTAAAAGAGCCAACGCCCGGACCCGGCCCCACAACGTATGGGCTGAGAACACCAATCAGTAGGAAGGTTACAAGGAACGCACTCAGGGCTTCACTCAAATTGATAACGAAGATGCTTTTGCCAAGGCGTTTGAGCTTTGAAAATTTCAGGCTCCCCCCGACGGAATAGGCGATGACGGCCAAGGCTATATCATTTATAATATGAAATTTTTCCCTGACCAGCCCTGTAGGAATCAGTCCGGATACCGATGGACTCAACAAGATGCCGGCAATAATATATCCGGTCACCCGGGGAAAGCCGAACCGATTGGCCAACCGGCCCCCAAAATACCCGCAGATGAACAAGACCCCCAATGCCTCTAACGGCCCGAATTCAAAATAGTTCATTTGTCTTTCTTCTTGACCGGTTAGGACGGAAACGGTTCAAACACCCGTGCCCGGCAAACCCATCCGTCCTGGCTCGGCATGGACACCTTAGAAACATCCCATGTCGGCGCTGGACACCTTGTCTCAGTTGGTGTAGGTTTCATACAGGTTAAAGGGTTTCACGACAATTCCCGCTCCAGGACCTTGGCCATGGCCTCATATCTGTATCAGCCGACACCGCATTTTGCCGACAAACTTGAAAAGATCAAGGAACAAGACCGCCCGGGATACGAGCGGATTGTCAAGGTGGTCGACCGCCTCCTTACCAACCCTGACGATGCCGACGGGCAAATGCGCGGTCCCCATCGAGGCAGATTCAAGAAATATGTCGGACGTCGAGAATACCGTCTCATCTACTATTATTGCCAGCTATGCCGCAAAGCCAACCGCCGCCTTGCCATGGTTTGTGAAAACTGTGACACCATCCCCGATGGCAGTGTGGTCTTTTTTGATGTCTTCCATAAAAACGAAAGTGCGAAACTGGGTTATTAGACACCCCCTAGGAGCCTGTCGGAGAACTTGCAGGAGAGCGACTTTGAGCGTTTTTGATAGCAGTTCTTAGTGAAGCGGAGCGTCAAGAAACGCCAACTGTTTGAGGCGATTAGCCGAGTTTTGGCGTTTCAGCAAAGCGAACTTAGAACTGCTTCAAAAACGCTCACCCAGAGCGAAAATGCGAGTTCTCCGACAGGTTCATAGCAGACTGCTATCGCCTTGTCCCCGGAAACGGCATGTGATATGACACGGCACATTCATCGGAAAGAGAATCCATATGTTCGGCTTACAAGAAATCCTGATTATTGTGGGGGTGATTCTCGGTTTGATTTTCATCCCGCGGATGACCGCCCGGAATCAGCCGGATCGCCCACCTTCGCCGAAGTTCAGGCTCTCCGGCAAGACTCGGGGAGCCATAGCGGTATCATTTATTTACCTGGCCCTGGCCACCGCCTATTTTCAACCGTGGCGCGGTCATCTTCTCACTTTCACCTATGCCGGCCTGGGGCCGGTAATTCTTGGATGGCTGATCTACTGGGTTTTCGTTGGATTCAAAAAAGAGTAACCCCCACACAACCGACTTATTCTTCAGCTCGAAATCCGGAAGGCGGGTTTATGAGCCGGCTTCGGATGCTTCCAATGCTTCGAAACCCGCCACGATGTCCAAAAGCTCTTCGGTAATGCTCATTTGTCGCCGTTGATGAAAGGCGGCATACAATTCGGATAGTCTATCCTCGATATTCCGCTCCGCCCCTTGCATGGCAGCGAGTCGACTGGCGTTTTCACTCGCCAAAGATTCAGCCAGGGCGCGAAAAAGCGACACAAACAGATACTCTCGCACCAGGGCTGAAAAGAGCGTATCCGCATCCATTGTAAACATGGGCAGGGCGTTGGTGGGCCAATCTCTTTCACTCAGCCTGGAAAGCCAATGCTGGTCGATAGGAAGCAGGTGGACTTCTCGAGGTCGATAGGAGCCACCGGAAAGCTGTTCGCTATGAAAGACATAGACTTGATCCACCATCTGTTCGGTGGTCCACCGTTCAATGCTGGTCAGGAGTTCCTGGACCACCGGCGTTATAGCGGCCACCGAGCTGGGTACGTTATAGGACATGTCCAACGAATATTCGGTCCCTTCCAGCAACGGCACAATCCGGGTACCCACCACGACCAGCCGGTGCCCTTGGGTGTCGCTCTCGAATTCCGCCATCCGCCGCAAGGCATGAGAAACCACTTGCTCATTGAGTGAACCGCACATCCCCTGGTCACTACCGAATATAACGGCGCCGATGCGGTGGGCCGGTGCCTGTCTGGTGCTCAGCGTGAAGCGTAAACGGCTGCCGAAAAGCGCCTGAAGGCCCATTTCCACCGTCACGTTATAGGTCTTTAAGGCGTCGGCAGCCTGTTCGTATTGGCGGATGCTTACCGCAGCCAGAGATTTCATGGTCGTAACAACGGAATGAAGATCCTGGGTACTTTCGATCTTCCGCTGCATCTCTTGTAGTGTCTGCATGGAAGTTACCCGGAAAATTCCTTAACGACCTGTTTTATGACCGATTCCATTTGATCCAGCTCTTCGTCTCCCAGGTCATTGCCTTTCTGGACGGCCTCACATACCTTCGGCAGTTCTTCGGTTACTCGCTGTCGAACCGCTTTCTCCACCTGCAAAACGTCATCCACAGCCACATTATCCAAAACACCTCGGTTCACCGCCACCAGTGCGGCAATCTGCTCGGCCACGGGCATGGGCATATGCTGGGACTGCTTCAAAATCTCGCGTACCCGTCGGCCCCGCGCCAGTTTTTGTTTGGTTTTCTCATCCAAGCGGGTACCAAACCGAGAAAAGGCTTCCAGTTCTTCGAATTGAGAATAGGACAACCGTAAATCACCGGCCACCGCCCGATAGGCCGCCAGCTGGGTCTTGCCTCCCACCCGGGAAACCGATTTTCCTACATCCACAGCCGGCAGGATTCCTTTTTGAAACAGGTCCGGTGACAAATATATCTGTCCGTCAGTAATGGATATCAAGTTTGTGGGTATGTAGGCGGATATGTTCTGCGCCTCCGTTTCAACGATCGGCAAGGCAGTCAAAGACCCGCCGCCGAGGCGCTCCCGCAGATGGGTGGCACGCTCGAGGAGCCGGGAATGCACATAAAAAATGTCTCCAGGAAAGGCTTCTCG
>CAZHHS010000137.1:3932-5539 GCA_964532395.1 uncultured Desulfobacterales bacterium
CACGCTCGAGGAGCCGGGAATGCACATAAAAAATGTCTCCAGGAAAGGCTTCTCGGCCGGGCGGCCTGCGGAGTAACAAGGACAGCTCCCGATAGGCCCGGGCGTGACGGGTCAAATCATCAAGTACGACCAAGACGTCCCTGCCCTGGGCCATAAAATATTCACCGATGGATGTGGCGGCATAAGGGGCGATATACTGTAATCCCGGCGGATCATCTTCCGTCGTCACCATGGTGATCGTATAATCCATGCAATCGTTTTCTCTGAGTTCGGCAATAACTTTGGCCATCGCCGAAGCCCGTTTGCCGATTCCGCAGTAGATACACACAACATCGGTGTTCTTTTGGTTAATGATGGTATCGATGGCAATCGCCGTCTTGCCCGTTTGACGGTCTCCCACGATGAGTTCCCTTTGTCCCCTACCGATGGGGATTAGGGCATCGACAAGCTTCAAACCCGTCTGTAAAGGGACCGTTACGGGCGCTCTGTCCATGATCGCCGGTGACGGTTGCTCAACTGGACGATTTTGCCCCGTATGAATCGGTGTATCGCCCCGCAACGGTCGGGCCTTGGCATCAACGACTCGGCCCAACAAGGCGTCTCCTACCGGTATTTCCAAGACCCGATTCGTTCGTTCAACGTCATCTCCCGACGCGAGTCCTTCGCTGTCACTCAACAAGACAATACCGATCTCCTTTTGGTCCACATTGAACGCCAGCCCCAACTGATTGCCCGCAAAGCGAAGTAGCTCTTCCGCCTTTACACCGGGCAGGCCGGTCGCGCGGACAATCCCGTATCCCACGTATGTGACTGTCCCCATTTCAACCGCCTGCAGTCGGGGGGCGTGTGCCTCTACCACCCGGTCCAGGACGGCAGATATCTCCTCCAACACGCGAGAAAGGTCAGCACTCGACTCTTCGGTGGTTGTTTTTGCCATCGACTATTCCAATCCGTTCCTTAGAACGCCGCCACAAGAATATTCACGCCGCTTTCGACCCATGGGATTCCTTCTCCAACGCCTCTCTGGCACTATCTTCGAGATTGCGCAGATAACTCGATAAGCTCCACGCGATTTTACGTCCTCGCGTGGTCAACTCAATGCCGCAAACAAGGTCGCGGTTGGTCTGGAACCGGGGTTCCACGTAATCCCCAAAGGCATCTTTAATCGCTTGACTGATTTGTTTCCGATTCTCTTCAGACAGGGCATGACTGCTCCACACACTCAGTTCATCGCCCCCCTGTCGGATGGCGGATGTCATGGCCTCTCGTTGCGTTTCGTCCATACGTCCCAAACGATCCAAAAAGGCGCCGACCGCCTGTTCCTCCACATCGGCATTTGCCAAATCGGTTAGGACCTTTTTGGATATAGCAAAGACCTGGTTTTGCACCATCCGCCTCAAGCTTCTAAGTAGTGAATCCTTCTGCCGTTGGAGGGCATCCCGCCATTGTTTCTCCTGAGCATCTACCTGTTCACGCGCCTTTTCCAGGAGCTGCTTACGTCGATCTTCGGCATCTTCTTTTGCCTTAGCCAACACCTCTTGCCGCCGCGCCTCCAGGTCTTGCTTCGTTGATTCCAGTTCCTGAGCCCGGTTTTCAGCCTCCGCCTG
>CAZHHS010000138.1:0-5516 GCA_964532395.1 uncultured Desulfobacterales bacterium
CACCAAGGGTTTTCGCGGACAGGGATCCGGAAATAATCTTTCCCACGGATAACACAGTCAATTCGATAATTCGCCATGTCTGAACCAACCCCTCCCATCCCGCTTCCAAGGGGTTGAGACGTTCCACTTCATAGGCCCCGGACGCACTAATGCCGATCACGTATTTGTCTATCTGCTCTCCGAAAATATTTTGGGTTTCAATCAACCGGGGTTTCAACTCGACAGAAATGACGCGATCGCCTCGCTGAACCGCCAGGTTCAACGGATCTCCATGTGCGGCACTGATCAAATCGGCCATTTCTTCCCACGCGGAAACCGGCTGACCATTGACCGAAATAATCTGATCGCCCTTCTGTATACCCGCCGCTTCCGCCGGCATACCCTCCTGCACGCCCCCCACCTCGGGCAGGGTCACCGGACGCCCGGAAATCTGAAAGAAGCCAAAGAAGATGACCACGGCCAGCATCAAATTAAACACCGGACCGGCGATTACGATGGCGATACGTTTATATACACTCTTATGAGAAAAGGATAAGGGGCGCATCGATTCGTCAATCTCGGCATCGGGGGCCTCCCCTACCATCTTTACATATCCGCCGAGAGGAATCGCGGAAACCCGATAATCGGTCATGCCGACCTTCTTTCCCAGAATTCGGGGTCCAAAACCGAGCGAGAATTTCTCTACCCCCACGCCGAGAATCTTGGCGAGAATAAAATGGCCAAACTCGTGCACGAAGATTAAAACCCCCAAAACAATAATCAGGGAAATGACGTTTGTACTCATAAGGTTCCTCTTAAAATGCCTTTTTTCACCATTTCACAATCAGTGAAAACTACCTGCCAAGTAAAAAGATCTTTGAATAATAGAGCACCGGAATTGCAAAAAGCAAACCATCGATTCGGTCCAGCACCCCACCGTGACCGGGAAGCAGCCGTCCGGAGTCCTTTCGGCCCACAGAGCGTTTTAACATGGACTCAAAGAGGTCACCGAATTGCCCCAAAACCGCCACCGGTATAGCCAACAACGCAACATCGACCAGGGTGCACTGCAAAGACCAAAAAAGCTCGAATAGTATCCCGCCAAAGAGACTTCCCAAAAGACCACCAACGGCCCCCTCCCAGGTCTTTCCCGGACTAACCTTCGGAGATAGCTTGTGCCGGCCGAATTGTTTTCCGAGATAATAGGCCGCTGTATCCCCACTGAAGACCACTACAAACAGAAAAAAAACCCAGCCGACCCCGTTGTGCCAGTGACGAATTAGAATTAAATGCCCCAGCAAGAAGGGCACATAGGCAAGCCCGGCTATCTGCAAAGAAAAGAAATCCTTGCTTAAATCGCCCCTTCTAGAGTCCAAAAACCACAAAAACGCCGCCAAAAAGAATCCGATCACCCACACCATCACCATCATTTCAAAGTCGCGCCAATGAAGTGACCAAAAGGCACTGACCGAGATCACGATTCCGACCACCCTTACGTCCCAGCGGGCACGGGGAAAAAACAGTGCGTAATATTCCAAAACACCTAAGATTCCCGCCGCTCCCACAAGTACTGAAAAGCTGCTTCTGCCCCCTTTGACGATCAATAAGACCAAGAGGGGTATCGCCACCACCGAAGTCAACAGCCGTTTCACATGTGTAGAACTCAAAGAGAAAACTCCTTGGCTATAGTAGGCAAGGGTGCAACCACATGGGCCCGGATCCGGAAAACCACTGTGAGGCACCGCATTTGCTCACGAAAGGAATGCATTTTCGGTGGCGACATTGGAAATAGTCGAGATCCTCCGCATGCGGATTACCTATCGAGACTTTCCCATGCAGTGCGATCACCTCGCGTATCCGCTGTACTTGTCACGCAGTTGCTGAGGAAGTCGCTCGGCGGTCGGAAGAACGTGCTACGGCTTGAGTCGTCGTCAACCCAAACCTTCGCTCTCGCTTCTGATAATCAGAAAGGATTTGAAGGTATTCTGTTCTTCTAAAGTCAGGCCACAATGTAGGGGTAACAAAGAGTTCACTATAGGCAATCTGCCACAGCAAGAAATTGCTGATACGCATTTCACCGCTGGTTCGAATCAAGAGATCCGGGTCGGGCATCTTGTTGGTATAAAGACAGCTTGAAAAAACCGCTTCCGTAATGTCATCGGGACTCAGGTCACCATTCTTTGCCTGGGTTGCCAACTTTCTGGCTGCCCGGACAATTTCATCCCGCCCGCCATAGCTAAGCGCCAAGTTGAGCGTCATGGTCCGATTTCCTTCGGTGGCCTCCATGGCCTGCCTTAAGACGTTACGAACGTCATCGGGAAAACGCTCAACAGTGCCAATGGCATTGAGACGGATGTCGTTTTCCATCATCTCGGACAGCTCAGACTTAAGAAACCGTTTCAGAAGCCTCATCAATGCGGCCACTTCCTGCGAGGGACGGTTCCAATTCTCGGTAGAAAAAGCATACAGCGTCAAAAACGGGATGCCGATTTCTCGATTGGTGCGGACCACCTCCCTGACCGATTCCGTGCCTTCCGTATGACCCCGCACCCGGTTAAGTGAGCGCTTTTGGGCCCATCGGCCGTTTCCATCCATGATAATGGCAACATGGCGTGGAAGTCTGTCCTGCTCAAGGTCAAAATGATCAGAATTCAAGGATCTCCTTCTCTTTTTCCTGGTAAGCTTCGTCAGCAAGCTTAATGTGTTCGTCCGTAATACCCTGAATCTGTTCTTGGGCCTTAAAAAATTCGTCCTCGCTAATCTCTCCGTCCTTCTTCATCGTTTTTAGTAATTCGTTGGCATCCCGACGCACGTTGCGAATGGAGACCTTGTACTCCTCCGCGATTTTTCGAACCTGTTTAACCAGGTCTTTTCTACGATCTTCCGTAAGGGGCGGTATGGAAATACGGATGATATTCCCATCGTTCATCGGCGTGAGACCGAGTTCAGACTTTAATATTTCTTTTTCGATTTCCTTGATGACCGTCTTATCCCAGGGCTGGATGATCACCAGTCGGCTCTCCGGAACGGATAGAGACGCCATCTGTTTTAACGGCGTGGATGTTCCGTAATAATCCACGCGAATGTCCTCAAAGAGGGCCAGGGATGCCCTGCCCGTTCGCACCTTCTTAAATTCACTCTTAAGGCTCTTTATGGCCTTTTTCATCCTGTCTCTTGCATCGTCATATACCGCATCAATCACCGTCAGAGGCCTCCTTCCACCTCTTCTCTATTTATTCTCCGACACAGGTCCCCACGCTTTCACCACACACCGCACGCTTCAGATTGCCCGGCACGGTCAGGTTAAACACAATCACCGGTAACTGGTTATCCATCGCCAAGGAAACCGCGGTGGCATCCATGACCTTCAATTGTCGCTTCAGGACTTCCAGATAACTCAGCGAATCTATCTTTTTGGCGTCTTTGTTCGTCACAGGGTCAGCATCGTAGACACCATCCACTTTTGTCCCTTTCATCAACACATCAGCTCGAATCTCCTGAGCCCTTAGCGCCGCCGCCGTATCGGTCGTGAAATAGGGATTTCCCGTACCTGCAGCAAATATCACCGTTCGACCCTTTTCCAAATGGCGAATGGCTCTTCTCATTATATAGGGTTCCGCGATGGCCGACATTTCAATAGCCGTTTGAACCCGGGTTTGGACCCCCTTTTTTTCCAATGCATCCTGGAGGGCGATGCTGTTGATTACCGTAGCAAGCATACCAATGTGATCGGCAGCGGATCGGTCGATCCCATAGGAGGCAGCCGCCACGCCCCTAAAGATATTGCCACCCCCGACGACCAGGGCGATCTGGACCCCCAAATCGTAAACGGACCGCAACTCTCCGGATACGTAGTCAAGCATCTCAGAGCTGATACCGAAACGGCTCTCGCCCATCAACGCTTCACCGCTCAGCTTTACCATTACCCTTTTGAATTGTGGTCCGGGCATATATCCCCTCCCGCCGCCTCATCCAGCATCCGAGAAAAAAGCCGATATCTCCATATCGCCGAACTGAACCGCTATACCGGGCTATTCACCCCCCAATTGATACCGGGTAAATCGTCTTATGGAAATATTTTCCCCGGTTTTGGATACCATTTCATGCACAAGGTCCTTGATGGTGATATCGCTGTTCTTGACAAAGACCTGCTCCATCAAGCAGGCTTCCTTATAGAACTTTTCCATCTTGCCCTGTATGATCTTGTCCAGGATATACTCCGGTTTGCCCGTATCCTGTGCTTGTTGCCGGTAAATGTCCTCTTCTCTTTTAACGATCTCCTCGTCGATATCTTCCCGATCAATCCCCAAGGGCTTCATCGCGGCGATATGCATGGCAATATCCCTGGCAAAGGCTTTGAATTCCTCTGTTTTACCCACAAAATCGGTCTCACAGTTTACTTCCACCAAGACACCCAGCTTGTCCCCGGCATGGATATATGAACTGATGACACCCTCCGAGGTCTCCCTTCCTGCACGCTTCAAGGCCGTCGCCAAGCCTTTTTGCCGCAAAAAGTCGACCGCCTTTTCCAGGTCTCCACCTGATTCTTCCAGCGCTTCTTTACAATCCATAATGCCGGCGCTGGTACGGCTTCGCAGTTCTTTCACCAGTTTTGCGTCGATATCAGCCATTATGCCCCCTCCGTTGCTTCCTCGGTTGCGCCCCCTTCGGCATCACGGGAAGTCTCCGATTTCTTTCTAATCACCTCCACCACGGGGCCCTCACCTTCAACCCCTGTAGCTGTTTCAGCCGCCGCTTCGGATTCCGTGCCTTCCTCCGCAGCCTCCTTATCCATCTCCGCCCGAAGGCGCTCTTCTCTTCGCTTACGGCCCTCGATACAAGCATCGGCCATCCTTGAAGTCATCAGCCGAATCGCTCTGATGGCATCGTCATTTCCCGGAATAATATAATCAATTTCATCGGGATCACAGTTCGTATCCACAATCGCCACCACGGGAATGCCCAGGCGCCTGGCCTCACGAACGGCAATCGCCTCGTTTTTGCAATCGACGACAAACAGCGCCCCGGGCAGTTTTTTCATGTAACGAATACCGCCCAGGTTGTTATCCAGCTTCAATCTTTCCTTTTCCAGCTGGGTTTGTTCCTTTTTCGGAAAGCGATTAATACTACCGTCGGCGAAAATTCCCGCCAGATAATTCAGCCGATCGATACTGTGCTTAACGGTTTGAAAGTTGGTCAACATCCCCCCAAGCCACCGATTGTGTACGTAAAACATCTCACATCGATTGCTTTCTTCAAAAATGGCGTCCCGAGCCTGTTTTTTGGTACCCACGAACAACACCGACTCACCATTCGCCACCGTCTCTACGATAAAGTCGTAGGCCTTTTTGAACATGCGAACGGTCTGCTGAAGATCGATGATGTAAATGCCGTTACGCGCGCCAAAGATATAGCGCTTCATCTTGGGGTTCCATCGCCTGGTTTGATGCCCAAAATGGACACCGGCTTCCAACAATTCCTTCATGGTAACATAAGACATCTTCTTCCTCCTTCTGGTTAACCCGCCACCTCCGTCC
>CAZHHS010000139.1:0-5512 GCA_964532395.1 uncultured Desulfobacterales bacterium
GTAGAATAGCCTTTTGTCAGTTTGGTTTTCTTCTGAACAGGCAGGTTCAGCTTTTTGAAAAGGATTTGCCCCAATTGTTGGTGGGATTGGATATTGAATTCCTCCCCTGCGGAAGCATAAATCTTGGCCTCTATCTCTGAGAGAACTTGTTTGAAGTCCTCGGACGTCTTCTTCAGTTGTTGCCTGTCGATTCGCACCCCCGTCAGTTGCATATCCACGAGGACCGGTATCAGTGGGATTTCCACTTTTTCGTAGAGGTTTTTCAGCCCCCTTTCTTCCAGTTCTTTTGAAAGCAGCTGATGTGCCGTGAGAGAAACATCGGCGTCCTCACAAGCATAGGTGGTGGCATCTCCGATGGGGACGTCTTGAAAACTGATGGTGCCGTTATGGGTGACTTCCTTATAAGATATCATTTTATGGTCGAGGTGTTCCGCCGCTATCCGGGACAGGTTATGTGTTCGTCTGGCAGGGTCGATCAGATAGGATTCCACCATGGTGTCAAATACGACACCGGACAAACTGATTCCTGCTCGGTGCAACAGAATCCAGTCGTACTTGATGTTTTGTCCCCCCTTGGCCGACTCGGGGTCTTCAAGTATGGGTTTCAAGCGGCTCAAGGTTGGTTCCAGGCCGAGTTGCTTCTCAGTTGCCGTTGTTTTATGCCCCACGGGGATATACGCCGCTTGGTCAGGCCGACAGGAAAACGAGATTCCTACAATCCGACCGATCATGGGATTGGTGCTGGTCGTTTCCAGGTCCAGGGCAAAGAGGTCGCTTTGTTCTAAGTCCTTCAATAGTGCGTCTAAGGCTGTTTCATCGGTGACCGTGGTATATTCCTTATGACTGAGATCGGTTTCCAGGGGAAACCGCTCCTGTAGGCTTCGAAATTCCAGATCCCTGAAGAGGCGTCCCAGCGCCACGGTATCAGGTGGAACCGATTTAAGTGATGCCAGGTCAGTAGAGACGGGCGCCTGTGAGTCAATCAAGACGAGTTGTCGACTTAAAAAGGCTTGGTCTCGATGTTTGGCCAAGGTTTTTCGAATTTTTTCCCTGGGTATCTTTTCCAGATTGGCGAAAAGCGTGGCCATGCTTCCAAAGGTCTGAATCAATTGAATGGCGGTCTTTTCGCCAATCATCGGCACTCCCGGTATATTGTCCGAACTGTCCCCCCAAAGGGCCATAACATCGACCCACTGGCCGGGCTCCAGTCCGACGCGTGCCTTAAAAGCGTCATAGTCTACGGTCTCATCTTTCATGGGGTCCCATATTGAGATATTCGTCGAGAGGAGTTGTTTGAAGTCTTTGTCGCCGGTGACCAGCACTGCATGAAAATTTTGTTTTTCCGCCATGTTGGCAACCGTTCCCATGAGATCATCGGCTTCATACCCCGGGCGTTCCAAGACCGGGATGCGTAGTGCCTCCAGGACTGTTTTGATATAAGGCGTTTGTATGAGGAGATCTTCGGGTGCCGGAGGACGATTGGCTTTGTAGGCTTCGTACAGCTTGTGGCGAAAGGTGGGGCCTTTTGTATCCAAGGCAACGGCCACGTATTTTGGCTGGTATTGGTCTAAAAGACTCAACACCATGGTCGTGAATCCGTAAATGGCATTCGTGGGAAATCCCTCGCTGGTGGCAAGCTGTCTGATGGCGTGGTAGGCTCGATGGATGTAACTGCTTCCGTCAATGAGATAAATGGTTTGTTCGTCACTGTGCATGGCATCGGGATCTCCTTCCAGACGTCTGGGAACGCATTTCACATTAACCTCCTGCGACGGCATTGGCAATACGAATTTTTGACGACTACGATGGGTACCCCAAGGGCGATTAACCGGCAAAATACAAAGCGGTACGGTATAAGGGCACGGATCGGTTTAAAAAGGCTGTAAACTGACCGCATGAAATATTATACTCTGGCATTGTGTATGCTTGAAAGACATGTTCAAAAATATTCATACGTGGACATGAGGTGATTGGTATGCAAGAAGATTCCCACTCTGCCGACAGGAAACCTAGTGACAAAAGGCCGAGACGCAGATGGGGCGGGAAAAAGACATACTTGTGCCACGCATGTGGTAAGCGCCCTCCCTTTTGCTGGACATGCCGGTGCGGCTTCCAGATATGTCCAGAATGTATGCAAGAGAATCTTTGGGGAATGAGTTGCAACGGCATTACCTGGACATGTCCGGATTGTGGCCGTCTGTGTGGCTTCGGTAACCAGTAGAGACTCGACAAAACCTTCAACAAGAAACCTATTTCAGGTGGATTCACCCTTGAAAGCGGATCAGGTTTACGGCTGACCGGTCCCCCCAAGGTGAACGGGTGGAAACGGGTATTACTTGACGGACAGGCTATGAATTGGTAATTAGAGACAGCGGGGTTGGACAATCTTATGCCGATCAGTTACAGGAGGGATGGCCGAGTGGTTTAAGGCGGCGGTCTTGAAAACCGTTTTCCGGAAACGGAACGTGGGTTCGAATCCTACTCCCTCCGCCAGGATTGGTTCTGGCTGAGGAAAGTCGATCCGTATACGTTGCCTCTCCCATTCCAGGCGTGTGATCGGAACCACGTGTTCGATCAGTTTTGTGATTAGGGGCTTAAGGAGAGATGGCCGAGCTGGCTGAAGGCGCTCGCCTGCTAAGCGAGTGTGGGGCGAAAGTTCCACCGAGGGTTCGAATCCCTCTCTCTCCGCCATATGTCCCGCCAGCCGAATTCAAGTCGTAGTTTAAGCCATTGAAAAAATAAATGTTAGCATCGGATGTGTTGTGATTTATCTGAGGGACGGCCAGCTTTCGGTCAATCGGGGGTAGATTTTTCAAAATGGCGAAAGATGCGGACATAAACTTTCGAGGGACTGTCCCCCACCCGCCACATATTCTGGTTGTTGACGATGAAGAGAGCATTAGACTGTCCCTGTGTGATATTATTCGCGCGGCCGGATACGACGTATCGGGAGCCTCTAGCGGAGAGGATGCTTTGGAAGTATTGGCGGCTCAGCCCGTTGATGTGGTCATTACCGACATCCGAATGCCCGGTTTAAGTGGTTTGGAGCTTACTGGGATTGTTAAAGAGAAGTACAATGTAGATGTGATCATTATTACCGGATATGGCGGCGAGTTTTCGTACGAGGAGGCTTGGAATAAGGGCGCCAGTGACTTTGCCCAGAAACCCATACGTTCAAAAGAATTGATCGCTCGGTTGAAGCGTGTCCTGAAGGAGCGGGCGCTCGTTGCGGAGCGGAAAGAAATGGAGCGACAACTCTTGGAGTTGACCATAACGGATGACCTGACCAAATTGTTTAACTCCAGACATTTCTTCCAGCAGATACAATCTGAAATCAACCGCGCCTCGCGATACCAACATCCCTTATCCTTGTTGCTTATCGATGTGGACAACTTCAAATTTTACAATGATACATATGGCCACCTGGAAGGGGATAAGATGCTGAGTCGGTTTGCACAAGTCATCCAGGGGTGTATGCGGAAAAATGACTCGGCATATCGGTATGGTGGGGATGAGTTTACGGTTATTCTGCCCGAGACCCGTGGTAAAGAAGCCATCAAGGTGGCAGAGCGAATCCGCGAAGAACTTTCCGGTATTAGTGATGCGCCCGCCGGTATTGAAGGCGGGGCAGGCGTTGCAGTGAGTATTGGTATTGCCGAGTACCGGCAGGGAGAGCAGTGGGAGGTGCTGACTAAAAGGGCGGATGAGGCCATGTATCGGGCAAAAAGATCCGGCGGTGGTCGAGAACTCCTATTGTAATCTCTGAACGGGTCCTGTTAAAATCAAGCAAAAGCCGGGTTTGGGGAAAAACCCGGCTTTTGCGTTTTTTGCAAATCTGACAAGGTGGGTGTTTTCAGATCTTCACCGTCACAGCGTTACGCTCCCGTGTATACACCTCGGCCGGCCCGTTTAATCTTTCCTGCCTTGGCCGCCTTATAGACGATATTTCTTACGCTGCCTTCTCCGAAGCCTGTCTTTTTCATTAAGTCAGCCACATGAACGCCTTTTTTAGACCTTTTGATAATCTGAATTACCTGATCGGCTGGAGAGGTCTTTGATCCGGACTTCTTAGCAGGCGCCTTCTTTTTAGCGGATGTTTTCTTTGCGGCGGTTTTTTTTGCTCCTGTTTTCTTGGCTGTCGTCTTCTTGGCCGTCGTTTTCTTTGCGGGGGCCTTCTTTTTGGCGGTCTTTTTAGTCGTTTGTTTTTTTGTCGGCTTGGATTTCTCCAGCTTGTCAACGGCCTTGGTCAATTTTTCGGTCTTCTTGGTCAGCGATTTGAGTTCTCGGGTTACCTGTTGCAAATCCTTCTTCAGCTTTGTCATAATCATTCCTCCATGTTTAGGGTTTTCACCTATTTATAATCAATCCCCTTTTTAAGTTTCCCGCTGTACTTAAAAGAGGGAAAGCCCTTTAAATCCGACTTCAGCTGGATACAAACCTTCCTTCAGCCCCGATTATAATGTCATAATTAGTGTTAGTATAAGGAAAGAAAATTCAAATGTCAATTCATATCAAGTAGTTCGATTGAAAAAAAGAGAGGTTCGTCAGAGAGGTACGAAGCAAGGTTGGATGAATTATGGGCAGATGCCCATTTTGAGGGCTTTTGCGGCAGGTTTTAT
Source organism: uncultured Desulfobacterales bacterium (assembly GCA_964532395.1). GTDB lineage: Bacteria > Desulfobacterota > Desulfobacteria > Desulfobacterales. The sequence goes on from CAZHHS010000139.1 coordinate 4,620, forward strand.
TGATTGGCCGGTTCGGTAAACAGGTGGCGTTGAAGTTTATTTTCGAGGCGGGGTGCTCGTCTCACTGGCATGTTATCGATGCTGACAACGGGGACTGCACCGATGAGGGAATTTGTTACAAAAGCCGCTTCGGCAGTGAGGAGATTTTCTCTGGTGAGCACTGCATCAGTTATGGTGTATCCGTAATCAGAGAGAAGTTCACAAACCCGGGTTTGCATGACACCCGGGAGTACATGCTGAGAGGTGGGGGTTACGACTTGCCCGTTTTTGATTACAATGATGTTGCCGGTATTGGTTTCAGAGACGCTGTGGTCCGCATTGAGAATGAGCGCTTCGTCGGCGTCCCTTTTTGATGCCCACCTGCCGGCTAGCAGGTAGAATAGATAGTTTAGTGTCTTGTAATCCGCCAGAGGGGTTTGACGCGGGTGAGGATAGGTGATCAGTCGGAATCCTGAATCGGGTCTATCCTCCATGCGATGTCTATAATCGCGGGCCAGTACAACCAGGTTATGGTGACAAGACGGCCCCGCATTTTCTCCCATTGTGGCCAGTATTTTTACCACGGCCGTGGTGTGGGTGAGGCGGTTTCGCATCAAGACTTGCCGTATGATCTCTGCCCAGCTTAGGTCTGGTGGGGCGTCGGAGAACAACCGTTCCCAAGTCGTGTTGAAACGGGCCAGATGAGCGTCGAGGAGATGGGGGCGGCCATGATTTGCCCGAATGGTTTCAAAGAATCCGTATCCGTAGAGCAGGCCTTCATCCTGAACCGAGATTCCGGCCTCTGCTGTCGGCATAAAGGCTCCGTTAAACCAGGTGACGTCCTCGGACTTGGATGAGTTACTATCGATTCCGTCCGCCTTGAAAACTTCCATCAACGTTTGTCCCTTTTGAAG
>CAZHHS010000140.1:0-5447 GCA_964532395.1 uncultured Desulfobacterales bacterium
CGAACCAAATCCGAGCGCCCATTCTGGGAAGTTATTTTTGCGCGAACCCTTACCCAATCCCCTTACCGATCCAGACGATAGGCCAACGGATAAAACGCCGCCGAGCGGCCGGCGGTCTTCTTCCTGTAAGGACACTCGCCACACGTCCAAAACTGCCAGTTACTCAGCGCCACATGATACCTGCAATCATCGAGGTACGGGCAGTCGTACGTGATGGCACCGCGCTTATGTATCGGGTTTGGTTTGGCTTTCATAATACCTGATTACATAGCAACAGGCATGCCAGAGTTTTATTTCTTTATTATCGGTCAGTTACGAAGATTTTGCGGCTAAAAAGGGAAGGAAATTACCCAATTGATTGTAAAGATATTCACACGGGGGAAGTCCTGTCATGGCAGCACCGAGGCCGGGGTCGGTAGTCTCATCCTATATTCTCATATAGTTGCGGCGAGACCACGTGCAACCACCGGTCCCAGGAATCTGCCTATATACAAATATAATCATTTTCGTTCCATTCGCAAGAAGCCGGCGGCGGCAGGAACAATTAAAGAAGGGCTCGAATAAAAAAAGCCCCTTGGAGCGGGCCGGGGGTCATGTCTAAACTGTTTTCCGCCAAGAAATGAGGTTTAGGAAGGGAGACCCCCGGCCGCTACAGGAGGCTTCCACCTAGGTGCATTTATAGCAAACGGTCCAAAAAAGTCAAGCCCCTAATAGCGACCCAAAAACAGGAAACAGGAATCCCACTTAGAACTGAATGGTGATCCGCCTCCTTTTCGCACCGAGGTCTTCTATGGACGTGATACGTTTGTGCAAGCGATCACACCATGTGCGAACCTCGCCTTCGAAAAAGGGGCAGTCTCCGGTCACTTTGAGAACGTCCCCCGGCTCTAGGTCCACCGCCTTCTCAGCGATCCTTAAAATCGGCTGATGACATTTGAGCCCGACAGTATCCAAATGGTATTCTGACATGGACCCTCAGCGTCGGTGATTCAAACATAACTTGACAGGAAACTAACACCCTCCTTTAGTACGTAATGGGACAATTGTCAATGAAAAGACACCTTGGGCCTAACGCTTGGCGTTCTGGAACAAAACTAGCCGCCCAACACATTTCTGATCATATCCGCCGTTTCCCTCATAATGAACGGTTTCATAATCCACCCCTTGATCCCTATATCCTTGGCCTTTTGTTCATCAATCCTGTAGCTAAATCCAGTACATAGAATGATCGGGATGTCAGGCCTGATGTCCATCATTTCTCTAGCCAATACCTCTCCCGTCATATGGGGCATGGTCATATCCGTTATGACGAGATCAAATTCGTTCGGCTCCGCCCGAAACATTTCCAGCGCTTCCACCGGAACGGTAGTCGACCGTACCTCATAGCCCAACAGTTCCAACATTTGGCTTCCCGACCGGATGATGGCCTCTTCATCGTCCACAAACAATATCCGCTCCGTCCCCGTTTGAATCCCTTTGCTTGCCCCGGCGGCTTCTATCACCTCTCCCTGCACCTTCGGAAATAATACATGAAATGTCGTTCCCTGTCCGGGTTCACTGTATACGGTAATGGCACCCCCGTGTTCCCTGACGACACCGTGTGCCACAGCCAGGCCCATACCAGTGCCTTTACCGACTTCTTTTGTCGTAAAGTAGGGGTCAAAAATCCGGCCAATGACTTCTCGAGGAATGCCGTGTCCCGTATCACTGACGCTCAATCGCACAAATGCGCCGGGGCTTACCCCCGGCAACTCCTTTACAAATTCCCGGTCCAGCTCCACTTCTCGGAGCTCTACTTGCAAAACACTCCCCATTTCGTCCATGGCCTGCGCCGCATTGGAACACAGGTTCATGAGTACTTCGTGTATGCCCGTCGGATCCCCCATTATGGTGGCCGGCTCGGCTGATATCCGTTGAACAATTTCGATGGAACTCGGAATCGTCGCCCGTATCAACTTGAGAACCTCTTTAACGGTACCCCTCATATCAAAAATGACGTGCTTTTGTTTCTCCTGGCGACTGAAGGTAAGAATATGTTTCACGAGATCGGCGGCACGATGCCCCGCCTTAAGAACTTCGTCCAGGTTCTCCTGGACTGCATGGTCCTGCGGCAGGTTCAGCTTCGCCAGTTCGGTCTGAACAAGTATGGGCGACAGTATGTTGTTGAAATCATGCGCCACCCCTCCCGCAAGCGTGCCGATGGCCTCCATTCTCTGAACATGTTGGAGCCGCTCCATGAGTTCCAGTTTTTCCTTTTCCGCCTGCTTACGGTCCAGCAATATCTGCACGTTGGCCAAAAACCCCCGCACCTGTTTCTCATCGGCTTCCGTATACGCCTCCTGCTTATTGGCAACAGCGGCAACTGAAAGGACCTTGTCGTTTGATACGACGGGAACCACCATGAATCGCGTCAAGTCGACATGGCCCTCAGGCAAGTCCTTTTTGCCTTGCCGATCGGATCGATAGTCATTGAGTATGACGGTCCGCCGTTGCCTGACCGCGTCAGCCCATATGCCTGCCTTATCAATCGGAAAATGAACGGGTTTTCCCGTCACACGACAGTCGTCCATCGTTTTCGGTGACCAGGCATGAAGCACCATGGTTTTTTCATCCTCAGTCAAAAACCCATAGAAGGCATGTTTGCTGGCCGTCATTTTCTCGACTTCGGCAAGGACATGATCGCTGATGCTTTTGATGTCGGCGTCGGCGATCTTTGTTATGCTCCAGAGGGCTTCGAGCTGTTCTTTCACTTTCTCCAGGTCTCTTTCCGCCCTTTTCCGCTGAGTAACATCCACGTGCGTGCCCAGAACACGTACGGGCTTGCCCCGGTCGTCCCTTACGACGTTGGCCCGCGCAAAGATGTCCACCCAGTGCCCCTCTTTGTGTCGCATTTGAAACTCTATTTCGAAACGCCCCTTTCGCCCTGCCATTACCTCCCGCATCATGGCCCATGACGATTCGACATCGTCCGCTTTCGTTAAACGCTCCCACTCGGAGAACTCGTTCTCGATTTCGTGGTCTTCGTAACCGAGGATACGCTTCCACACGGGTGAGTAATAAATCTCGTTCGTTTCCAAATTCCAGTCAAAGAGACCGTCGTTGGCGAATCTCATTGCGAGATCAAATCGCTCTTCACTGGCTCTGAGGGCCGCCTCGGATCGTTTCCGCTCGGTGATATCGCGACAGGTTCCCATGTAGCCCTGAAAATTCCCCTCTTCGTCGAAGATGGGCGTGGCATTCGTTTCAAAGACCACCTCACGGCCGTCTCTTGCCAGCAGGGTATCTTCCATCCTTTCGATTCGATCGCGATCGGCCAAGGCCTTCGCATACATCGAACGGACCCTTTCAGCTTCTTCGAGCCGCATAAAATCGAACGGCGTCTTTCCCAATACTTCCGAGGTCGGGTACCCCATGATACTTTCCATCTGCGGACTGACATAGGTGTAGCATCCGTTAACGTCTACTTTCCACACCCAATCCACAATATTTTCGATCAACATCCGGAATTCTTTTTCGCTTTCCCGTAACGCCTGCTCTGATCGCCTGCTATCGGTGACATCCCTACCAAAAACGGCTATTCTAACCACGTTTCCGTCACCGTCCATAACGGGGTAAAGGGTCTGGTCAATAATGTCGCCCCACCGCTCGTCTTCAAATCGAACCGGCCGGCCGGTTCTAAGGACTTCTTCGATGCGTTTTTTCCTCGACTCAGCCACCGGACCAGGCACAAAATCATAGATACATTGACCCAGGATATCCTTTGTCTGTTTTTTGAGGCGCTGGGCGGTAACCTCGTTCAAGGTAAGGACCGTACCGTCCGGCTTGAGAAGAAAGGCCGACTCGGTGGACGCATTTAACAAGGCCCTGGCGTTTTCCTCGCTCTCGCGCAGTGCCTGTTCCGTTTTCATTCGCTCGGAAACATCTCTCACATGAAAGAGGGCAAATTCCCCCTCCGGAAACGTAATGAACTTCCCGTTCAACTCTATCGGCACCCATCGCCCCGCTTTGGTGAAATGATGGAGGCCGCCCACACTTTCCACGGAGCCCTCTTCCCGGATCGTGCTTATAATACGTGCCAGTTTGTCTCCTTCCTCGGTCGGATGAATCTGGGTAAGCGTCATCCCGCCTGCCATTTCTTCAAAAGTGTACCCGTCCATTTCCACAGCCTTGGGATTGCAGTCCTTAATCTCGAGCGTGTCAAGGGACACAAGGTAGATCGCATCAAGCGCTGTTTCAAACAGATGTCGGTATCGTTTTTCGCTTTCTTCCAATTGCTGTAGATAAAGCCGGCTGCTCAGGGCATCGGTAATACGAAAGCCGATCCGTCTAAACAGTCGCCGGTCCGCCTGGCGCCAATTCCGACGGTAGCCGCATTGGTGTAAGCCGAACATCCATGTCTCACCAACCCGGGGATAAAGAGCCATCAACATGAGACTTTGCACATCGAATTGTATGGCAATGTCGTTTTCCATCTCACGTCCCTCGGGGGGATCAAGAACCACCTCCCCGGGTACAGCCAAGGCCCTCCGACAATAATCGGCCATATCAGCCGTCATGGGAACTGCTTTGCCCAGCGCTTTAGCCCCGGGAAACGCCTCGGTCGTACTTTCAACCGTCACACGAAAAGAATCAGCGTCCGGATTACATGGATGAAACAACCAGGCACGATCACATTCAAAAATCTGCAACACCGTTTCCATCACATTGTCCAACATCCGATCAACCCGGTCCGCAGACTGAATGGCCTCGTCAATCCCTTCCATGGCCTCATAAAAACGCTTGTAGTGCCGGTAGGCCATTTCAAAGCCTGAATCCTCGGACTTGGTCCCTCCCGCTTTCTCAGTTCCTTCTCCTAATTTCTCAAATGTCGGTTTTTCAACCATTCCGACTCCCTCCCACGGTTCAGTTCTTGAACAAACGCGCGTTTTTACATGGGCGTGCCCACATAAGCTCCCCTTATGATAACACACCCTTACAATCTAACACATTACAACCCAAATCCACTGCCAAAAAAGGGAGAAAAGGCAAGAAAATGCGAGGAAATGAAGGGGTTATCAACACCGTAAAGTCCGAAAAATAAAAGGGCGAAACATGCCCTGGATTGGCACGGATCGCCCAATTAAAGGAGGAGAAGAAGCGACACTCGCTTCCGGCAGCAACCGGAGTCAGGGTCAGTGTCTCATCCCTTAAAAAGGTTTTTAGTTGAGGAGAGAGCACGTTTTGCCACTGACCCCAGAAAGACTGCCCATACCCATACACACAAGCAAGATCCGTGCCTTAAATGCTTCATGTTTTGCCATGGCGTTGCTACCGGAAGAGTAGAGAAAGACCACGGCGCCATTATAAAACGGACCCATCCTTAGATTCTACCACGCCTATGTTGAGTTTTCGCTCCACAGGCGGGCAACCGGGATTAACAAACGTTAAGACATGTTAACTATCATCAA
>CAZHHS010000141.1:0-5424 GCA_964532395.1 uncultured Desulfobacterales bacterium
TTGGATGGCTACTACTTAAACCCGATCTTGAATCCACCGCTTTTATCCATGTCCAGGTGCACTTCCGCCGGCATGGCTTCGTCACTCATACGCGTCAGGATTTCCTGAGACATCAGCGGCAAGATTGTCCCTCGCATGATGTGATCAATATTTCTCGCCCCCGTTTCCACCTCGGTACACCGGTTGGCGATTTGCTCCACCACCTCGGGCGTATAAATAAGCTTCATTTTGTGGGTCCCGGCCACCCTTGCCACCAGCTTGTCCAACTTCAGACAAACGATATCCTTCATGATATCCGGCGGCAGCGTAAAATAGGGAACGATATTCATACGCGCCAGCAGGGCCGGCTTAAAATGGTTGCTCAGGACAGGCCGAATAGCCGAAAGCAGTGTATCATAATCCGGTCGCTCCCCGTCCGCACACATTTCCGTAATCACATCTGTAGCCAAATTACTGGTCAAGAAAAGGACCGTATTTTTACAATCGATTAATCGGCCTTCACCATCGGAAAGGGTCCCCTTGTCAAATACCTGGTAGAAGAGATTCATCACCTCGAGATGTGCCTTCTCCACTTCGTCCAGCAACACCAGAGAGTACGGCCGCTGGCGGATCCCTTCCGATAGCACACCTCCTTCGCCATATCCCACATATCCCGGCGGTGAGCCGATCAACCGGCTCACCGTGTGTCTTTCCTGGAACTCGCTCATATTGATGGTCACCATAAAGCGTTCACCGCCGAAGAGAAGTTCCGCCACGGCCAGACCCGTTTCCGTCTTACCAACACCACTGGGACCCACCAGAAGGAATACCCCCATCGGTTCCCCCGGATCTTTAAGCCCCGCTTTGGATGCCTTGATCACCTGAGTAATCGCCTCCAGTGCTGGATCCTGACCCTTAATTCTCTCCTTTAAGTACGCCTCTAGAGCCATCACCGTTTTGGCCTCATCCCGCATAACCTTTCCAAGCGGGATGCCGGTCCAATCCGACACAACTTTGGATACAATGTCGGGATCCACCTCAATTCGAATGAGCGGTAAGTTCCCCTGTAACTCTCGAAACGCCTTCAAGGCAGCGTCGATCTGACTTCTGAGTTCCGTCGTTCGGTCCCTTGCCGTTTCGTCCTCTTGGGCATGTACCTCGTAGAATTCTTTTCTCAAATCAATGATCTTTCTTCCGAGTTCTTGTTCCTTCAGCCACTTGTCTTTGAGCTGAACCAGTTCGTCATTTAATGTGGACAACTCTCCACGAATGGCTTCTAATCTGTCCGGATCGATCTGGAAACCATGGACCTGGTCCCGTTCCAAAGCCGCCTTTTCCCGTTCCAAGGCTTGAACCCGACGTTCTCGGTACTCAACGACGTCCGGTTTTGCCGTTAACAGGATCTTTACCCGCGCTGCACTTGTGTCGAGGAGATCCACCGCTTTATCAGGCAATTGTCTTCCGGAAATATACCGACTGGCCAATTCTGCGGCGGTAGCAATGGCGTCATCCCGCACTACTACCCCATGGGCTTCTTCATATTTTGCTTTCAACCCCCGTAGAATCAAGACGGCCGTTTCTTCCGAGGGTTCGTCCAGCTTGACTAGCTGAAATCGGCGCGCCAGGGCCGGATCCTTCTCCACATATTTTTTGTACTCCGACCACGTAGTCGCCGCGACGGTTCTCAGTTCTCCTCTGGCCAGGGCGGGTTTCAAAAGGTTGGCCGCATCCCCTCCGCCCGCTTGTCCGCCCGCACCGATCAACGTGTGGGCCTCATCGATAAACATGATAATTGGTTTGGGAGAGGCCTTAACCTCGTTGATGACGGACTTGAGGCGATTTTCAAACTCTCCTTTCATCCCAGCACCCGCTTGAAGAAGCCCCATGTCGAGCCCCAGAATAGAAACATCCCGCAACAACTCGGGGACATCGCCTTCGACGACCCGAAGGGCGAGTCCTTCAACAACCGCAGTCTTGCCCACACCGGCTTCTCCGACCACGATCGGATTGTTTTTTCGGCGACGGCCGAATATGTCCACCATTTGTCGGATTTCCTCGTCCCGTCCGAAGACCGGATCAATCTCTCCGCCAGCCGCCCGCTCGGTAAAATCAATGCAAAACCTTCCCAGTGCCGTCTCTTCGCCGGGCGGACCGGCTTCAGCAGCGGGTTCCTCGCCGGGGGCAGGATGTTCGATCGACTTCTTCTCGATGGTCCAGAACTCTGACACCAGGTTGTCGCGACTTACACCGGAAAGGAGATCCACATAGGAGCCGGTAGCAAACTGAGTAGGGCTATTTACCAGGGCCATCAGCACCGCCCCCGATCGAACCCGGCCGGCTTCCAAATCTACCGAGCCGATCAACCAGGCTTCCTGGAATAACTCCATGAGCAGGGGAGAAAACACCGGCTTGGCCGCATTGCCGGTCTTGAATTCTTCGATCGTCTGCCCAATGGACTTGTCGATTCGACCGGGATCGATATCCAGTTGTCGCAATATCAAGGATACGTCTGCCTGAGGTTCTTCGAGCACCTTTGCCAAAAAATGCTCTACCGTCACTTCATAATGGGTCCTCGAGACACAAAGCCCCGCCGCCGCTTCCAGACACTTTCTACAATAAGAATTCAACCGCCCCAACAGTGATTTGATGTCGACTGTAATCATGCTGATCTCCTACCTTGATTCATTTCGTTGGTTGCATTAGTTCAAGTCTGTTCCGGACAAAATACGGCTTTTACTTCTCCGACATCCTTCCTACCAAAAAGCCACGTGTCGAGACCTAAACGGGACCACGCTGAAGCACCCAAACAGGTGGAACGCGCCTCACCCTGGCGTAGGGTAATCCCCACGTCATATTTCAGCGGGTCCGTCACATATAAGCCGGTCAGAGTCGCCAAGGTATTATATTGGGTTCCTCCGGGCAAGAGGTCTTGAAAAACATGGCCATCCAGAGGTCCCAATTCAAGCCGAAACTTTCCCATCCGGTCCGGAATCTGGCTACCGACATAACAGTCCCTACCTAAGCTGGATCCTCTACGACCCAGCGAGGAACGTTGGTCTTCAGGGATTGTTGCCATATTAAAGTGGCAGGCATGCACATTGACGGGAATATCACCCATGGCATCCTGAATAAGAGATCTCAGTCCCGACACCGACCGCGGAAACTGGCTGAAAAGTCCGATGTAGCGCAGCAATCCATAGGCATTTGGAATATGCTCCCTGATCTCTTTCTCACCCAATCCCAGCAGGCAAAAGAGTCTCTCGATGTGTTCCTCATCGTGTTCCTCAACTACCTGAAGGAACTGTCTGTATTTGTTCCAGGCCTTAAACAAGAGCAAATAAAGGCGATTGTTAAATACATCCAAAAAATCCCGTGTAACCGACTCATCGGAAGCAGCCTCGTCCATCAGGTCTTCGGTGTAAAACGTAGGTAGTGGAGATGAGGAACCATACAGCCCCATAAAGGTGGCCGTCACCTGAAAACCGACCCTTTCTTCTCCGATCTGTTCCTCAACCTTATTGACATCCGCTGCAGGAAAGGCAAGGGACAGATCGGGCCGGACTCGAACACCATGCATCTCCTCTGCAGGCAGCATCCCGGATTCATTTCCTGAAGATACAAGAAAACGCAACACCCGCATCACTTGAAAAAAGGAAAACGAATGTCCTTCGTTTAATAGATGCGCCTTTAAATCAGCGGATGTTCTCCGATTCTTGCCGGCCACTGATATCGGTCTCCTCTCAATACCTCTTCGACGGTGAGTTGGGTATATGTGTTCATCGAGGCATAAGACCCCAAGAAGCTATCGAGCACCGAGCCAAATAAAAAGAGGTCTCCGGAACCCGCAAAGTGATCTTCCTGCATACGAATGAGGAGGTCTTGTCCCCGCATCATCACCCCGGAAACAATTTTGCTTGTCGGCGTGACACTTACGTCTTCGATGCCTGAAATCCGTTTTTGGTTCGCTAGGACCCGAGTACGATCCCGAGTTTCTTCAAAGACATAGAGCGACAAAATAGCCTTGAGGTTTTCAGCTTTGCCCAGTGACTGATAATTTAAAGACAAATGGGACAGGAGTCGCCACAATAGGTTCTTCCCCAGAGGAGGTAACACTGCCGCAGAGGGGGGCCTAATATTTCGAAATTCGGCAAACTCAGGTGAATCACTGGTAGGCACTGAAATATCTCCAACTTGTAGACTCTCAGCCAAGGCGCCATTGGTGCACTCTAATTGAATCGAAAGGGTCTCCGATGCCGCCAATTTCATTTCGGGAGGGTAAGCCACCGACAAAAAGACCTCCGAGGCATTCTTGGTCGGTGACTGCCTTACAGACAAATGATAACGAGGACTTCCATCCCCGCGCGGACTAAACGCATCAAAGGGCGTAAAGGTTCGTTGTTCTGCAGTCCCTTGTACGAAGCCTACAACGCGTTGCACCGAATAGACCTGATAATGTTTGGGTGAACCGCCGGTTGAACGTACGGGGTATTCTATCGCTTTGTGGTCAATGCGAATGGGCTCCGCATCCTGAGGAAAAATATTCACCGCCGGCGTTGCAGACGGAACAAAGTGCTCCTTTTTTATCCGTGGGCGGCTAAAAGGCAACTTGTCGAGTTCAAATAACACCTCAAAACGATTCCCTCCACCCCGATCCACCCACCGGTCCCAGCCCAAAAGATCCAAGAAAAGAAATCTTTCAGGAAACACGAAATATTCTTGCAGGATCCGATAACCTGGAAAAGATCGGGTCGGATAAGGGATTAGCCCTTCGTTACCGGAAAACCCAACTGGTTGGATGTTTTCGGCGGAGAGTCGAATCGGACTCCCGTCATCCAGCGGTGTGATTATTACTTGCCGTAAATAACGCCGCAGCAAAAGATACAAGTCCGCGGCCTCTCTATAATCCCCGCAAGGAAGAACCGAAGCGTCGTTGGGGACCAGTCTTCGAGCTTGAGTCCTCGTAGTTCGAAAACCAGTCGAATGGTGGGTGGCTTGCCCGCCGCTTCCACCAAACCGGCCTCCGTCAACTGAATGGGATGAAGCTCAACATCACAACAAGTCCGGAATGTACAAGACGTGCCTTCAACGGGCACGGAATCGAGATGCGTGCCCGCCGGGATAATCGCGGATTGTTTTAGCGTAGGCTTCGGGCGAAACGAAACCACAGTACATGACGGAATAGGGCGCAGGTAATGAGGCCATATCAGACGAATCAGCTCATGGATGATTTCCGGGAAATCATCGTCCAGCTTTTGCCTCATAAGCGCCGTCAGGAACGCCACACCCTCAAGGAGCCGCTCTACATCAGGGTCTGTTGTGGCACCACTCAACATAGGGGCTATCGCAGGGTGGGATTCGGCAAACTCCGCGCCTAGGTCTCTGAGATTCGCCAATTCGTCTTGAAAATAACGATTAAACATAATCAATCCGGCCGTCTAGATTTGT
>CAZHHS010000142.1:0-1261 GCA_964532395.1 uncultured Desulfobacterales bacterium
CGTGAACAGGCTTTCGGATTATCGTGGGGCGCCCGTGAGGACAATGTGTCGGGTTGTCGAGTCCGTCGAGTTGCTTCAACAGCTCTTCCATTTCCTCACGGGTCATCTTTTTGCCCGCCCTGATCGCCCCGTGGCAGGCCATGACAATAAGACAGGCGTCGACTGCCCGCTTAAGACCGGAAGATAGATCCAGCTCGGCCACCTTTTCAACGATTTCCATGACCAAGGGGGCAGCGGCCTTTTGGGATAGCATTTGGGGGACTGAGCGAATCAAGTAGGTCGTTCCCCCGAACGGTTCCACTTCCAAGCCCATAGCCAGCAGGTCCGACCGTATCGAATCCAAAATACCGGCCTCCCGGTAACCCAGTTCAACCTTTTCCGGTATCAATAGGCCTTGTGAGCGGGCCCGAACTTGTTTGTAATTGGTTCGAAGGGTTTCGAAGACCACGCGTTCGTGGGCAGCATGTTGATCGATGAGGATTAAACCGTCCGGTGATTCACAAAGGATATACGTATTATGGAGTTGTCCGATGACCGTCAGGTGCCCAAATCCCTGAGTGTGCCACAAGGGGGCCTGGGTTGGCGGCCCGGTTTTGATTGTGTCTTGAAAGGAGGCGGGCACCGGTTCACCGATTCTGGAATCGAAAGACGGCGGGATTCCATTCTGCCGGGGCTCGAAGTGGGTGTTTGGAGATGGGGCTTTGGGCCAGACCGGCCGGCTCAGATCCTTGATCCTGTCTCGTATGGCCCTGGCCAAGGTATCATGGATCACCCTGGGGGCGTCAAAGCGAACGGAGCGTTTCGTGGGGTGGACGTTCACGTCGACCTGGTCGCACGGCAGCGTAATAAAAACGACCACTACCGGTGATTTACCCCTGGTGACGTAGGGTTCGTATCCCTGCATGACCGCATGGTACAGGACGCGGTCTCGTACCGGCCGGCCGTTGACATAGACATACTGACTTTTTGAATTGGACCGCGTAATATGAGGCGAGGCGATAAGGCCCCAAATCCGGACATCGTCAACAGCAGACTCAAGCTCAAAGAGGTCTTTTTCAAGGTCTCCCTTTAATACCTCGGTGATTCGAAAGGCCCAGTCCGAGGTGGATTCCCAGTCCGCGAGGATCTTGCCGTTGTGGGACAGGGTAAAGTGAATGTCCGGTCGCGCCATGGCGATTCGGGCAAATGTGTCTGTCACATGACCGACTTCGGTCTGTTGGGTCTTGAGGTGTTTTTTTCTTGCCGGTGTGTTGTAAAACAA
>CAZHHS010000142.1:1361-5403 GCA_964532395.1 uncultured Desulfobacterales bacterium
GCATCTTCCCGGTCCATGCCCCGGCCGTTGTCAGAGACCCGGATGACCCTGCGGCCGCCTTTCTCCAGGTCTGTGGTAATTCGCGAACTGTCTGCATCGATGGCGTTTTCCACCAGTTCCTTGACCACGGACGCAGGCCGTTCAACGACCTCACCGGCGGCGATCTTGTTTGATAGAATCTCGGATAAGGTCTTTATGCGGGGCATGGGAATATGTGGCTACCCGGATGATTTTTCCGAGAAAAACCGAGAGAGGAATTCGCAATCGCTGGGAGATAAGTCGAATCTGGCACAAGCCTTTTGGACCAGGTCGGACAATTTTGCGCTTGGGTTCTCCGTGCGGGCTTCGGATATCCACTTGGTGGCCTTTTTGATGTCTTCTCCTTCCGGTTGAATACTCATGTCCTTTTCCTCCCGAACCATTAATACGCTGGGTTACAAAGACGGGTCATTTCCAGGCAGTTGAGTGCTGTTCAGGGATTACGCACGGCTGGTAGCTGGTCCCAGCCCGGTCAATCCCGGTTTTTTATCCTTGAAATCAGTAATCTGCTCAAAGTTATACGCCATGCGTATGAGTGTTTCTTCGGCAAAATGATCCCCCAAAATCTGAAGTCCGATGGGGAGGCCCTCCTTACTGAAACCGCAAGGCACGGACATACCCGGGATACCGGCCAAGCTGGCCGGTAGGGTGAAGATATCCGATAAATACATGGACAGAGGATCGTCCAGTTTTTCTCCAAGCCTGAATGCCGGAGAGGGCGCCACCGGCCCCAGGAGCACATCGCAAGACCGGAAGGCCTGTTTGAAATCGTCTGTAATTAGTGTTCGAACCTGTGATGCTTTCTTGTAGTAGGCGTCGTAGTACCCCGCGGACAGGGCATAAGTTCCGATGATAATGCGTCTTTGCACTTCCGGCCCGAATCCGCTCGACCGGGTATTTTGATACATCTCTATCAAATCACTCGCCGAGGTGTCACGCAACCCGTACTTCACACCGTCATAGCGGGCCAAGTTTGAACTCGCTTCAGCGGGGGCAATAATGTAATAGGCGGCAACAGCGTAATCGGTGTGGGGCAGGGAAACCTCTTTCACGGTTACCCCCAGAGCTTCCAATGACTTGATCGCTTTGTCGACGGCGGCCGCTACATCTGCGTCCATCCCTTCGATAAAGTATTCTTTGGGGATGCCGGCAACAAGTCCCTCTACGCCCGTTTGGAGTGCTTTTGTATAATCCGGCACTTCCAGGGAAACGGATGTCGAATCTTTGGAATCGTAGCCGAATACTTCGTTCATGAGCAAAGCGCAATCAGTAACGTCTTTGGCGATAGGCCCAGCTTGGTCAAGAGATGAGGCAAAGGCGACAAGGCCGAAGCGAGAAACCCGCCCGTAGGTCGGCTTTAAACCGACAATACCACAATGAGAGCAAGGTTGCCGAATAGATCCTCCGGTATCCGTTCCCAGCGCAGCGATACATTCATCGGCAATGGTGGCGGCAGCCGATCCTCCGCTGGAGCCTCCCGGAATTCGAGTCAAGTCCCAGGGGTTACGGGTTGGGTGGAAGGCGGAGTGCTCGTTTGACGAGCCCATGGCAAATTCGTCCAGGTTGGTTTTGCCGACAACGACCGCGTGGCTATCTTTAAGCCGTTGAACGACGGTGCTATCATAGACGGGAACGAAATTTTCCAGGATTTTTGAACCGCATGTGGTCCGAGAATTTTTCATGCACAGGACGTCTTTAACGGCCAAAGGAATGCCTGTGATCGGTGTCGCCCGGCCTTGACTGATCAAGTTATCCGCCTGTTCAGCCTGAGCCAAAGCGTCGTCTTTAAACAGAGTGATATAAGCACCCACGTTGTCGTCGACAGCGGCGATACGATCGAAAACCGCGGTGGTGAGTTCCACCGAACTGATTTCCCGCCTGATCAATCGATCATGGGCTTCATGTATGGTCAATTGGCAAAGTTCCACGGACTACCCACTTTCTATTCGATAATTTTCGGTACCACAAATGTACCGTTCTCGCCTTCCGGCGCATTGGCCTGGGCGGTTTCCCGAGAGAGGGACGGGGTGACGGTATCCGCCCGAAATACATTGGTTACGGAAACAACGTGGGATGTCGGTGTTATGTCTTCCGTGTTTAGCCGGTTTAATGTTTCCATATACGACAACACATCATCGAGTTGTCTTTTATACAACTCGACCGCTCGTTCGTCCAGATGAAGCCTGGCGAGCTTGCCTACATGGATGATTTCCTCTTTTTCAATCTTCATGATGCAATATATGTTTCCTTTCTATGTCTATGCTGGCACTCCTAATGGTGTGTAAAACCCGTTTTTTACTTCTGTATCAGAAGTGGATTCAGATTGTCTTGTTTGAGTCGGGCCAGAAGCTTGCGTGCCGCCTGTTTGTTGGGAAAATGGCCGATCCTCACTCTGTGGTAGATCCCTTTTCCATCTACGTGGGCAGCGACTTGATACGCGTCATATCCTTTCGTCTCCAGCGTGGAGATAAATGCCTTCGCCCTCGTTGTGTCCCGGAATGAAGCGATCTGAAGCGTATAACGGGCTGGAGACGATGCCTCCACGACCTGCCGGGTCGGCGTTGCCTCCCGATCCGATTGTTTCGCCGGCGACTTCTTCTGCGAGGCCTTCCTGTCCGAAGCCTCGGGGCCCGTGGAAATGGTGTCTTCCTGACCGGCCCCGCTTTCCACATTCTCTAAGGCCTTCAAGCGGGCCATCTCCTTCTTTTCGGTGAGGATATCGTAGAAGCCCAAGTGTCTTTCATCCGCCTCTTCCTCAGGTTGGATTGCTTTCTCCTTGGCCTTTATGGCCTCCTGCTTTAAGGCAACAAGTTCTTCTTTGAGTTCTTCCACGTCAAAACGCACCGGTGAAAGACCCCGGCCTACGATGATTCCCAAAATAAACATCCACACCATGGATAAGAAGATCACGCCCAACCAGAGGAATAATTCCTTCCTAGTAAAACTCAAGGAAGGCTTCTTTTTCGATGGTGTCTTTCTCTTGGTTTTGCTTGTTTGCGAAGTTTTAGCAGCCATCGTTCTATAAATTTTCCTACATGCTTTCCGGTGCCGACACCCCCATTAGGGTTAGTCCGTTTCGAATGATGATACGAATCCCTGATACGAGGAAAAGCCGAGCCCTCGTCAAGCTCGGGTTATCGCTTACCACCTGGTGTTTGTTTCGATCATGATAATAGGTATGAAAGGCTCCTGCCAACTCCTTTAGATAAAATGGGATCCGGTGGGGTTCCAAAAGCCGTGCACTTTGAATGATTACTTCCGGATAACGTTCCATTAACTTAATGAGTTGGATTTCTTCGGGCAGGTTGATGAGTTCCGGAAAATCTTCGTGCCAGGAAATGTTTTCGTATCCCTGGGCTTGGGCTTTCTTCAGAATGTTCGAAATCCTGGCATGGACGTATTGGACGTAATAGACCGGATTTTCGTTTGTCTGTTTCTTGGCCAGCTCGAGATCAAAATCAAGGGGACTCTCATAATTACGCATCAGGAATAAGAATCGGGCGGCATCCTTTCCCACTTCCCGTATTACATCCCGAAGCGTGACAAATTCTCCTGCGCGAGTAGACATTGCCACCGGCTTGCCGCCGCGGAGCAGGTTGACCAATTGAACCAGCACGAATTCCAGCCTTGTTCTTTCGTAACCCATCGCCTGTACGGACGCCGAAACCCTCGGAATGTATCCATGGTGATCGGCGCCCCAGACATCGATAACCCGTTCGAATCCCCGTTCGAATTTCTCCTCATGATAGGCGATGTCCGAAGCAAAGTATGTTGTCAGGCCATTAGCGCGAACAACCACACGATCCTTTTCGTCCCCATAATCCGAGGTCCGAAACCAAAGGGCCCCGTCATGTTCATAGACAACACCTTTCTCTTTCAGTCCTTCCACCACCTGGTGGACACGATTCGTGTCAAACAGATGTTGCTCACTGAACCAGGAGTCGAAAGAGACGTTAAAGGCCGCCAGGTCTGCCTTGATTTCCGTCAAAATCTCTTCCGCTGC
>CAZHHS010000143.1:0-5391 GCA_964532395.1 uncultured Desulfobacterales bacterium
AAGAAATCGTCCTGGTCGGCGTCTTAGACCATTTTGAGATATGGAGCCGAGAAAACTGGGCTCAAGAGGGTGCGAAACTGGAGAAAGATTTGAAAGACGAAGCCATGAGAAACGAGATCGCGGCCTTGGGGTTATAGGAGTTTTTTTCAAGAACAGCTTTTTAAACCGACCTTTAGGAACGATGCGCCCATGCACTACCATCATGTTCCGGTTATGGTCGAAGAGGCCCTTTACTATCTTGACTGCAAGCCGGGCCAAACGGTTGTGGACGGCACCTTGGGGGGAGGCGGCCATACCAAGGCTATCTTACGACAGATCGAACCCAACGGTTTCTTGGTGGGAGTCGACAAAGATCCGGACGCCATTGCCTCTGCGAGGAAATCCCTCCGGGGATTCACTTCCCGACTCCGACTTGTCCACACCGACTTTGCCGATATCAGACGAATCCGCACGGAACTCGGCGAAAGCAAGGCAAACGGCATTTTGCTCGACCTGGGACTTTCCCTGTATCACCTGGAGGGCAGTGGTCGGGGCTTCAGCTTCAAGCGGGACGAACCGTTGGACATGCGCATGAATCCGAAAGAAGACATGACGGCCCAGGAAGTTGTCAATCAGTTCACGCAAGATCGGTTGACAAAAATCATCTCGGATTACGGCGAAGAACGCTGGGCGGGCCGCATCGCCGCATTCATCGTTAAGACCCGTCGCAAGGAACCGATTGCCTCCAGCCTGGCATTGGCTGAAATCATCAAGCAGGCCATCCCTGCGAGGCATCAGTCACCTCGCATTCACCCGGCCACCCGGACATTTCAGGCGATCCGGATAGCAGTCAACCGGGAACTCGAGAGTCTCAGGCGCTTCCTGCACGGTGCCCCCGAGCTTTTAACTCCTGGTGGACGGCTTTGTATTATCTCCTTTCACTCCCTGGAAGACCGTATCGTGAAGCAACGATTCAAAGAAATGGCCGATCCCTGTCGGTGCCCGCCTGAGTTTCCCGTTTGCACCTGCGGTAAAAAACCTCAGGTTCGTATTTTGACGAAAAAACCGGCAAGGCCGAACCCTGATGCCGTAAATGTCAACCCCTTGGCCCGCAGTGCCAAACTGAGGGCAGTGGAAAAGCTACCGGGGGAATGATTATGAAACAGCGCGCCGTGACAGGCCGGAAATCTTCTCGGGTATTGCCGTGGTTTGCATTGACGATATTCTTAATGGCTGAACTGCTGATCTATAGCTGGTGTCGCGTTGAATACGTGCAAACGGGATACGAACTGAATGAGGCCAGGCAAGAATACCAACGTCTGATGGCACTCAACCAAAAACTGAAAGTCGAACACGCACAACTTAAGTCCCCTGAACGGATTAAGAATTTGGCACGAAAGCAAGGACTGGTGGTGCCCAATCCCGGCCAGGTCGTGGTACTCCCATGAAACGCTATCGCAAGATACGGGCAAATCACATGAAATGGGTCCGTTTTCGGGTCGGGGTGGTCGGCGTGGCGTTGGGCCTTTGTTTTGGCATCGTCTTGGCCCGCGCCGTACAACTTAACGTCATCGACCGCGGCAAGCTTTCGGAAAAGGCGGCCAATCAGTACAAGCAGGCAGTCCGAAAGGCCCCCAGACGAGGAACGATTTATGAC
The DNA here is from genome assembly GCA_964532395.1 of uncultured Desulfobacterales bacterium. Taxonomy (GTDB): domain Bacteria; phylum Desulfobacterota; class Desulfobacteria; order Desulfobacterales. The sequence continues at coordinate 1,637 of CAZHHS010000143.1, forward strand.
AAGAATCGTAGTGAGTTGGCGGTAAGCGTAACCGTCACCTCCATCTGCGCCCGACCCAAAGGCATCTCGGCACCACGGAAAGCAGCCAAAATGCTGGCCGAAACGCTCGGCATTGACCGGCAAGACCTATTACAAAACCTTCAGTCAGACAAAAACTTCATATGGGTCAAGCGACACGCCACGCCGGAAGAAGTCTCCAGGACACGGCAGCTGCAAATCTCCGGGCTGGATTTCCTCAGCGAAAGTAAGCGATATTATCCCATGAAGACCCTGGCCGCTCAAGTGATCGGCTTTTGCGGAACCGACGGGGAAGGCCTGGAAGGGCTGGAATACTACTATAACCCGGTTCTGAGTGGCCGTACCAGTAATTGGACCGTTTTTCGGGATGCCTTGGGGCGGTCCTTTCAAACGGAGTCAACCCCGGCCATCGGTCAAGACGGCTATGATCTGATCCTCACCATAGACAAAAACATTCAACATGCGGCCCAGACCGCTTTACGGGAAACCGTGGCGGAATATGCAGCGCGTTCAGGCATTGCCGTCGTTATGGAAACGGCAACCGGGGCCGTTTTGGCGGTGGCGCACGTTCCGGAATTCAATCCGAACACGTTTTCAGACTATGAACCGTGGTGGCGAAGAAACCGGGCGGTTACGGACTCTTTCGAACCGGGCTCCACATTTAAGATCTTTCTGGCGGCAATCGCCATTGAGTCCGGAATATGCACCCGACATACCCGATTTGACTGTGAAGACGGCCGGTACCAAATCGGCAACAACGTGGTCCATGATGTTCACCCCTATGGCACCCTCTCCCTTCAGGACATCTTGAAGTTTTCCAGCAATATCGGAGCGGTTAAAATCGGCCAAAGCCTGGGGAGAGAATACCTGGCGGAGAAATTAAAGGCCTTCGGCTTTGGCGTCCGTACCGGTGTGGATTGTCCCGGAGAAACCCCTGGATCCCCAATCCGTCCCGATCGCTGGTCCGATATGGATGCCTTGGCCGTATGCTTTGGTCAGGGTATATCCACATCCGCCTTACAGCTCACGGCAGCCGTAAGCGCCATCGCCAATGACGGCGTCGTAATGAAGCCTTACATGGTTGAAGCCATGACGAATGGCCACGGACACGTAATCAAGGCCTTTCGACCGGAGCCCAAAGGCCGGGCGGTTTCCTCCCAAACAGCCCGAGCACTTCGCCTCATGCTGGAACGGGTGGTTGCAAAGGGTGGAACAGGCCAAAAGGCGGCCGTGAGTGGGTACCGAATTGCCGGGAAAACCGGTACTGCCCAAAAGGTGGATCCGGGCAAGGCCGGGTATGCACCCGGCAAGTACGTTGCCGTTTTCGCCGGATTTGCCCCGGCTCGAAATCCCGCAGTGACCATCCTGGTGATGGTAGACGAACCCCGCAAACATCATTACGGCGGTGTGGTGGCCGCACCGGCGTTTAGTCGAATTGCCAAAGAGACCCTTCAGTATCTGAATATCGCCCCGGAGTTGGTCACCCCCGGGAAAGAACGTATCCGAGCGTCCAAGGAGATACCACAATGGACGGGGTAAAGCTGAGCGCGCTTATCGGTGCTTTACCGGTAGTCTCTTCTTCCGGCCCAGGTGACCCGGAAATTCGGTCCATCCATTACGATTCGCGTACCGTCAAACCGGGCGGTTTGTTCGTCGCCATCAAGGGACTCCAGACAGACGGCTCCCGGTTCATTGAAGACGCCGTCCGTCGTGGTGCATCCGCTGTTATAACGGCACCACCCGTTTCCCAAACATTAAAGGGGATCCCATTAATTGAGGTTGAGGATACCAGGCGGGCGCTGGCCCTGGTGTCGGCCGCGTTTTGGGGCCACCCCGCCAGACAGCTTTTTATGATAGGTATCACCGGAACGAACGGCAAAACGACGACGGCCTATTTGATCGAAGCCGTCCTGAAAAAGGCGGGGATCCCCGTGGGCGTCATCGGCACGATCGATTACCGGTTCGGCGGTAAACATTTTACGAGTTCTGTGACTACGCCGGAATCAGCCGATTTAATGCGTATCCTCCGAGATATGGCGGACCATGGCGCCACTCACGTGGTGTTGGAAGTTTCCTCCCACGCTATCGACCTGGCCCGTATTGCCGCCTGTGAGCTTGATGTCGCTATTTTCACCAACCTTTCTCAGGACCACCTGGACTACCACAAAGACATGGCCACCTATTGGGCATGTAAAAAACGCTTGTTCATTGATCACTTGTCCCGAGGACCCAAGTCCGATCGTGCCGTATCCATTGTCAATTGGGAAGATAACTATGGGAAAGAACTTGGCCGGGAAACCCCGGTTGAGACCTTGCGAACGGGGTTTTCTCCGGAATGTGAGGTTCGTGCCGAAAACGTCCAGGTGACCGTCGAGAGGACGACAGGTACGATTCAAACCCCCAAAGGGACGTTCCAATTTGGTTCTCCCCTTGTGGGACACCATAACGTCCTCAACATCTTGTCGGCTACCGCGGCGGGTGTCGCTATGGGGATACCCCTATCAGAAATAGGGGCAGGAATCAGCAGCCTGCCCCGCGTTCCAGGCCGTCTAGAATCCATTCCCAATCGGGAAGACCTGACTGTACTGGTCGACTATGCCCACACACCGGAAGCCCTGCAAAATGTACTGACCGCCCTGAGGGAGATCATCCCCGGCCGCTTGATTACGGTCTTCGGTTGTGGGGGGGATCGAGACAAAATGAAGCGTCCCCTCATGGGCAAAATCGCTGCCCGCTTGAGTGACCTGTCCGTGCTGACTACGGACAACCCTCGAACGGAATCACCAGCGGAGATTCTGGGGGACATCGAAGCCGGCACGAGATCGGTGGAAGGCATCGCCAAAAATGAACCCGATAGGCTCATGAGATGCTGCAACGGGAAAAGCTACACGGTGGAACCGGATCGCAGGCGAGCGATCGAATTGGGAATTCGGGTGGCTAAACCCGGGGATTGTGTCCTAATCGCAGGGAAAGGACATGAACCCTATCAAATTGTGGGAACCGAAGTCTTGCCCTTCGACGATCGCTTGGAAGCAAACAAGGTCCTTGGGGAACATCCGGCTACGCAGCGGGAAACAGGAGTCAACCGTGACCGGTAACCGGGAAATATGGTCGGCAACAGATATCCTCCGGGCGACAGGCGGACGGCTGGTGTCAGGAGAAGAAGCCGCGTCCTGTACGGGCATCTCAACGGACTCCAGAACCACGCAGCCAGGCGATGTCTTTATCGCCCTCTCCGGGGACACCTATGACGGGCATACCTTTATCCCAAAGGCACTGGATCGAGGCGCAAAAGGACTCGTGATCCGTGAATCATACGTGTCCGAGCAGCCGATCGATTTTGTTCAGAAGCCGTGCGTTATCGCCGTTCCCGACACACTCAAGGCCCTGGGCGATCTGGCGATGTTTCATCGTCGACGGTCCCCGGCCTCCGTAATCGCCGTTACCGGAACGAACGGAAAGACGACGACCAAAGAAATGACGGCCGGTATCTTGGAACGCTCCTACTGTGTCTTAAAAACCGAGGGAAACTTTAACAATCTAATCGGTTTGCCGCTTACGCTGCTCGGCCTAACCCCTGCCCACGAATGGGCGGTGGTCGAACTCGCGATGAATCACCCGGGAGAAATCGATCGGCTCGCCCGCATCTGCAACCCTCAACTCGGCATCATCACCAACATTGCCGCCGGACATTTAGAAGGCGTAAAGGACCTGGACGGCGTCATGCAAGCCAAAGG
>CAZHHS010000144.1:0-5381 GCA_964532395.1 uncultured Desulfobacterales bacterium
GGCCGTGGTTACCCTCGGCTCGGCCGGTGACGAGCAGCGCATTGAAACCCTGGACGGTTATGAGTTCAGGCCCTTTATGCTTCATTACAATTTCCCCCCGTTCTGCGTTGGTGAAGTGAGACGTTTCGGCGGTCCCAGCCGCAGGGATATCGGGCATGGTGGTCTTTCTACCCGAGTGGTGGAAAAGGTTTTACCGCCCAAGGAAGAATTTGATTACACGACCCGTATTGTCTCGGAAATTCTCGAGTCAAACGGTTCTTCTTCCATGGCGACGGTGTGTGCCAGCAGTTTGGCACTCATGGACGCCGGGGTTCCCATCGCCGCCCCTGTAGCGGGAATCGCCATGGGGCTGGTGAAGGAAGGGGACCAGGTTCTTATATTGTCCGACATACTGGGTGACGAAGACCACATGGGAGATATGGACTTCAAGGTGGCGGGCACGAAAGAAGGCATTACCGCCCTTCAAATGGATATAAAGATTCAAGGGTTGACAAAACCGATCATGCAGGAGGCGTTGGAACAGGCCAGAAAGGGGCGTTTATCCATACTCGGCATTATGGAAAAGACAATGGGCAAACCGAGAGCGGAACTGTCGCCCTATGCCCCCAAGATTACCAGTATACAGATAAATCCCGACAAGATCCGTGATATCATCGGTCCCGGAGGCAAAGTGATTCGTGCCATACAGGCGGAAACAGGGGCGCAAATCGATGTGGAAGAAGACGGCTTGGTGAAGATTGTGGCCGACAATGAAACGGCGGGAAATCAAGCCTTGAAGATGATAGAAGATATCGTTCAAGAGGCGGAAGTGGGGGCCGTGTATGAAGGAACGGTTCGCAAGATAATGGATTTTGGGGCGTTCGTGGAGATATTTCCGGGGACAGACGGGTTGATTCATATTTCCCAGCTCGATTCAAAACGGGTCGGCAAGGTCACTGACGTGTTGAAGGAAGGTGACAAAGTCAAGGTCAAAGTCTTGGAAGTGGATCGAGACGGCAAAATCCGGCTGAGTCGGAAGGCGGTGTTGGAGGGGGCTGCTCGTGGAGAGTGATTGCGGCAAGTCCGTTTTGGACAATGGCATCCGAATCGTGACCAAGCGGGTACCGTCCGCCCGTTCCGTTTCCATGGGGGTATGGGTGGACGTCGGTGCCCGTGATGAGCGTCTTGAAGAAAGCGGCATCTGTCACTTGATCGAACACATGATTTTTAAAGGGACCGAAAGGCGCTCCGCTCTTGATATTGCCAAAGAATTTGATGCGATCGGCGGTCAATGCAATGCCTTTACCAGCAAGGAGAACACCTGCTATCACGCCAAGGTGATGGATACCTACTTGGATACCATGGTGGATCTGTTATCCGACATTTTTCTGAACTCCGTCTTTGACCCACAAGAACTGGAGAGGGAAAGACAAGTAATCCTCCAGGAGATTCGGATGTTGGAAGATACCCCGGATGAACATGTCCATTTGCTCTTGGCCAAGGCGGCCTGGAAAGATCATGCCCTGGGGCGCTCTATATTGGGCACACCGGAGACCGTGAGTAAATTTGACTCGCAGAGTCTCAAGTCGTTTTTTACAAGAGCCTACCAGCCGGAGCGGATCATTGTCGCTGCCGCCGGAAATTTGGAGCACGATGCCTTTGTGACGCTAACGAGGAAGGCCTTTGAAAGTGTCAGGAAGTGTGACGGGTTCCCGGAACGTGTACCGCCGGTGCTCAATCGTTCGATCGAGGTTCATTCCAAGTCCTTGGAGCAGGTCCACATTTGCCTGGGAACCAAAGGGGTAATGACCACTGACCCGAGACGGTATGCCGGGGCGTTGTTGAATGTCATACTGGGGGGAAATATGAGTTCCCGGCTCTTTCAGGAGATTCGAGAGCGCCGGGGGCTGGCCTACTCGGTTTATTCCTTCCTTTCCACCTACTCGGACGTCGGTACCTGGGGGGTTTATGTCGGTGTCGATCAAACCAAAGTAACGGAAACTTTGGAAGTGATTAGCCATGAAATCGCCAAAGGGAAAGGCAGGAAAGTGGATCCGTCGGAACTGTTGAACGCCAAGCAATACTTAAAGGGCGGGATGTGTCTTGCCGCTGAAAGTACGGAAAACCAAATGATTCGTATCGCCCAAAATGAGATGAACTTTGGCCGGTTTGTGCCCCTGGAGGAGATAGAGGAAAAGATAGATCAGGTTACCGCCGAGGATGTGGAAGCGCTGGCTGAAGATATTTTCCGGAAGGAATCGGCGGCACTGACCCTTCTGGGGCCGATCGACGGAGAGGCTTCTTATGACACAATGCTCGAGTTTTGAGTATATCCGTCAAGTTATTGTGACGACATCCTTGACGGACTTTGATAAAATAGACCCTGCCAGGACGTGATGTGTCGTGAGTGACCTATCTTGCCCGACCATTCGTGTCCGCCGACTCTCTCCTAAAAAGGATGCGGACATCCCCTTACCGCAATATATGACGGCTCACGCCTCCGGTATGGACATTTGTTGTTCCCTGGAAAGTGACATGGTTCTCCAGGTTGGGGCTATAGGAATTGTCCCGACGGGGGTCGCCGTTTCCATTCCGCCGGGTTTTGAAATTCAGGTCCGTCCCCGGAGTGGATTGGCCTTTAAACACGGCATCGGCGTTGTTAACAGTCCCGGAACGATTGATGCCGACTATCGGGGGGAAATAAGGATTGCCTTGATTAACTGGGGCGAGCGGCCGTACAGGATTCGGCGGGGCGATCGGATTGGACAACTCGTTGTTCAAAAGGTGTGTCAGGCGCGGTTGGAAGAGGTGGACACGCTGGACAAAACCATTCGGAACGACGGCGGATTTGGACACACAGGAACCTAGGAGTCTGTCGGAGAACTTGCAGGAGAGCGACTTTTTAACGACACCGTCTTGTTTAAGGCCGAATTTGGATAAATTGTCTGCCTCGAATCTTGAGTAAATACGTGTCCTTGTTTACCTCCCCGTTTTCATCAAAGGAAGTGATTCCCGTCACACCTGGAAAACCAGTCAACCCGGCCAAGGTCCTTTTTAGAGACATTCGAGAATTCACCTTCGGGGTATTGGTCGCCTGAGATAAAATCCAGGCAGTGTCATAGGCCTGGGCCTCCAGGTAGCCCGGCGTGCTTCCAAAAATGCGTTTGTAGTTGCTGACGAAGTTGACCACGTGGGGTAGAGGGCTTTGGGCAAAGAAGCCTTCCGCGATGACGGCATCTTGCACATATTCGTGGGCCATCCGAATCAGTTCCGGTGAATGCCATAGATTGCAACCGAGCAGGAGAACGTCCTCCACCCCGTGATATAAGAGTTGGGGGGTAATCAACCCCACCTTGCCATAGCTGTCAGGTATAAATACGGCTTGAAAGTCGATGATGGGTTCCGGCTCGTCGTCTTCGTCTCGGGGTGGTTCCTGTTCAAAAACCGTGGCTTCGTCAGGATCGCCGGGTGTCTCCAGCTCGCTTGTCCGGACGGTGGGCCGGTGAAGGTGGCGCAGGGTATTCCAAAGCGCTACTTCGCCGTCCGACCATGCCTTTTCTTCCAGCTCCGGCCTGGGGTAATATAGCCCTACCAGTTTGCGGATCTCCTCATTAAAGTCGGTTTGCTCAGGCTTGTACGACTCGACCCCTACCACTTGGGCCCCATGACGTATCAGTGCATCCCAAAAACTGTTCATGAACGAGGTTCCGTAAGGTTCGTCCGGATAGAGGATGGCGAATCGATCAAATCCCAAGTCCTTGACACTGTAGGAAACGATTGTTTCGACTTGAGACAGTGGTGTCAGAAAGTTTCGAAAGACATAATCTCCCAGTGACGGAATTTGTCCCTTTTGGGTAAGCGTGACGATGGGAATCTTGAGGGCTTGGGCTTCCAAGGCCACGGACTCGGAGGTGATCATCGGTCCAATGATACCAATGACCCCTTCGTTCAGAGTGAGGGCTTTGAGGGCTGCAACCGCCTCATTGGGGTCTCCTTTGGAGTCCTTTACGGCAAGTTGAACCGGGTGGGTGTGAACCTGGGCATTAAAAAGATTCAAGGCAAGCTCTATCCCGGTTAGAGCCCGTTCTCCAAAGGCCGCATAGGGCCCGCTCAGGGGCAGGATACAGCCTATCAAGAAGCGATCCACTAAAGCACGAGATTTGAGTTCCTCCCTGAAGGCCAGGGCGTCCTCAAGTTTTCCATGGTTCGGAAAGAACCTAAAAAAGTCTGAAAGGACTTCCAGGGCAAGCTCAATACGTCCTTCATCGGCGTACCGCCGGGCCAAGTGAAAATGCAAATACCCGCCGGGTGGGCGTTTTCGGAATGTCTCCACGAAGGATTCCAGGTCCGCCGTTTCAACAGAGGGTATTGTCTCCTTCATGTTGGTCAATATCTCAGGCCTCTTGCCCGGCGGGGCAAGCGTATAAGCGTGGATATAGCTCATAACGCTGTTGGAAAACTTTCCCGCCGCACGATAGATATCTCCTAGTAAGATATGAATGCGAAGACGCTGGGTGTCGTTTTCGGCAAGATTCAGAGCCGATTTACCCGTGGTGACGGCTGATTCGTACTCTCCGGCCCGATAATGGGCCAAGGTAAGTTGGTGGCCCGCTCGGGGTATAAAGGAACTCGTGGGGTGATCGGACAGCAGGCGTTGAAACGCTTCTTGTGCTTGATTGTATGCTTCAAGGGCCATATAGATAGTGCCGATTTTCATCCATGCCCGGTCCCTCAGGGTGCCTTGCGGATGGGCTTCCAGATAATCGGTGTATATGGTTAATGCCGCTTGGTAAGATCGGTTCTTGAGTAGACGATCTGCTTCCTCGAACCGCCGAAGGGCGCGAGCCGTCTCCGGAGACATTTCGAGTTCCCGTTTTTCGTACCATGGCAGTCGTGCACATGCGGGCAACACAAGGAAGCACAAAACGACGATGGCGATAGGCCTATATGCAGTAATCAAACGCGACATGATCTTCACTTGACAATGATGCCTCGTCTTTTGGGCGAGGTTATGTGAATCAACTATGCCTGAGTGAGTGTTTGCCATGGGACTTTTCTCCGGTTTCCGGCAGAGTCTGTAATTCAGCGAGGTTCTATCAAAACGGTGCCGGTTTGTAAAATGGATAAAGTGTCCGCCTCAGGTTAAACTTGACATAACCCTCTTTCTTTGTTATAAAAATCTGATTTGTTATCACAACTGGATCTGCGGGGTCCACTGAGGCTATTGTAAAAAGGGGGCCTACTATAAAACGGAGGCCACTATAAAAAGGAGGCGCACTGATGAAACAGGTAAAGATCTTCTTGGATGAAAGTGAGATGCCACGGCAGTGGTACAATATCTTGGCTGACTTGCCCACGCCGATGAGCCCCCCACTTCATCCGGGTACGGGACAGCCGGTAGG
>CAZHHS010000145.1:0-5372 GCA_964532395.1 uncultured Desulfobacterales bacterium
CGCTTTTGGCGAGCATTTGTCTCAAAGAGACGCTGGTCAAGGGAACGAAAAAATAGGGTTTATCCCCTCCTGGCGGGGCAATACGATGTGAACGGCATGGCGGTCATTGTCTGCCGGGGTACCGGTACCTGGGGTCCTAGAATGCGGTTGTGGCGGGCCGGAGAGATTTTGCGGGTGACATTGCGGACGAAGTAAACACGCGTGTCCCCGGAAAGGCGCTCATATTCGTGCCACATAGACGGTGCCCGCAGACACCCCACCGGGGTTCAAATGTTGCGCCAACTCCCTCAGTCCTTCCTCGGTGTTGTTAACGTACTTGATAAATCCCGAACAAGTCTTATACTTATGGGTTTTACGGTTTTTTAAGCCCCTGTCTTTCGAGGGGCGAGACCGCCGCACGTTGTTGTTATCGCAGCCCAAATCGGAAGGAAAGGGAGATTGACCATGAAAAGGACTCTGTTGTTGATATTGTTGAATGTGGTGATTACCGTGTCCATCCTCATGGCCGGGACGTACCTGGCGACCAGTTTGGTGCTTGATCCCGCCGTTCAAGGTCTTGTTGACGCCGCCACGGGACTGGATGCGGACGCTCGCAACGAGATCATGCCGCATCTCGCCCGGCTGGACCAGCTGCGCCGCCAGGCCATCTTCTACGCTCCGGTGGGGTTTAGTGCAGCCGCGGTGATCGCTGCAATTTTGCTTTTGCCTCTCATCTTTTGGGCGAGACGCAAACCGCCGGTGCAAGATGACACAGGGGCGGAAAAACGTGCGGTTCCCAAAGCGCGCGATGTCCATGGGGACCGAAAAGCAGCGGAAACGGGGGCTATCCGATTGCTGTCGATTCTTCAGGACAAGGGACGATTGATCGACTTTCTGGAAGAGGACATCAAAGGATATCCGGACGCCCAAATCGGTGCGGCCGTGCGGCAGATTCATGAGCAGTGCGGAGAAGCGCTTCGGGAATACATCACTCTGGCACCGGTCGTATCGGAACCGGAAGGCGATCCGGTGACCGTGCCGGCCGATTTTGATGCCTCTGCGTTTCGGCTTACCGGCAGCGTCACCGGAGATCCCCCGTATCATGGTGTACTGCAGCATTGTGGCTGGAAAGTCACGCAAATCGATCTTCCGGCCCAACCAAAAGGACAGACCCCGAGAATCATCGCTCCGGCCGAAGTGGCGCTCGGCGCTGACGGACGATAACACCGGGTGCCCGGGACGAGATCATTAGGAGGACACGGGTGGAAACGAGATATATCATCGGCATCGATCTAGGTACGACGAACTGTGCCGTGGCCTACGTGGACACGCACGAGGGAGGAAACGGGTCCATTCACTTTTTGCATATACCGCAGGTCGTAAGCCCCGGAAATGTGGAGAACCGCCCGTTGCTGCCGTCCTTTTCGTACCAGGTCAAGGAACAAGAATACCCGGAGGGGAGTTTCGATCTGCCATGGCGCCAGGCGCCGACAGACGTTGTCGGCGCATATGCCCGCGAACGGGGTGCCCAGGTGCCGGATCGGGTCATCGCTTCTTCAAAGTCGTGGCTCAGCTACACGGCGGTGGACCGCACGGCGCCCTTGCTCCCGTGGGGTGCGCCCGAGGAGGTCCCGCATATTTCGCCGCTCGACGCCTCGGCCCGGTTACTGGAACACATCCGTCACGCCTGGAATCACGTGGTCGCGGCGGGAAATCCGGATCTGTTTTTGGAAGCGCAGGAAGTCCTGGTCACCGTCCCGGCGTCGTTCGACGCCACCGCGCGGGAGCTTACCGTGCAGGCGGCGCAACAGGCGGGGATCTCTCGCGTCACTTTGTTGGAGGAGCCCCAGGCGGCTTTCTATGCCTGGATCGAGAGCCCGTCCCGGCGCTGGCAAGACGAGGTCCGCGTCGGCGATGTCATCCTGGTATGCGACATCGGCGGCGGTACCACCGATTTTAGTCTGATTCTGGTTTCCGAAAAGCACGGAGAGCTGTTTCTTGAACGCATCGCCGTGGGAGACCATATCCTCTTGGGTGGCGACAACATGGATCTCACCTTGGCCTATGCCATCCGGCACCGGTTGTCGGCCGAAGGGACCAAGCTCGACAGCTGGCAAATGCGAGGACTTCTTCATTCGGCGCGTCAGGCCAAAGAAGCGCTCTTTGCAGACCGGGAGCGGACGTCGCATCCGGTGACGATCCTGGGAAAAGGCCGAAGCCTGGTGGGCGGCACGATTACTACTGAACTGACGCAAGATGAGCTGGGGCGGGTCATCCTCGACGGATTTTTTCCCACATGTGCTTCCGCCGACCGCCCGACGGAAAAACGTCAGACCGGTTTGAAAGAACTCGGCCTTCCCTACGCGTCCGACCCGGCGGTGACCCGCCATCTGGCCTGGTTTTTGTCCCGGCACCAGGGCGATAGCGAACTTCAGGGAAAACCGGTCCAACCCACAGCGATCCTGTTTAACGGCGGTGTCATGAAAGCCGAGGCGTTACAGCACCGAGTCGTGGATATCATCAAGGGCTGGGCGCCCGATGAAGACGGATTGAAGGTTCTTTCATCTCGCTCTCTCGATCTGGCCGTGGCTTATGGGAGCGTCTATTACGGTCTGGCGCGGCGCGGTCAGGGCATTCGCATCCGCAGCGGCACCGAACGATCCTACTATATCGGCATCGAGTCGGCCATGCCGGCCGTGCCGGGAATGGCGCCGCCGGTGAAGGCGCTATGTGTCGTGCCCTTCGGCATGGAAGAAGGGTCGGCGGCCGAATTGGCGGGACGACAGTTCGGACTGGTGGTGGGAGAACCGGTATCGTTTCGTTTTTTTGGTGCCACCACCCGACACGAGGACCGGATCGGAGACGTGATAGAGGAGTGGGAGGAGGCGGGGCTGGAGGAATTGCCGCCCGTTGAAACCCAATTGCCTGCCGACGAGGCGGGAGAAGGGGTGGCGGCGGGTGTTCCGGTACGGGTGACATTGCACATCAACGTCACCGAAATCGGCACATTGGCGCTTTGGTTTGTTTCCGACGCCAAGCGATGGAAGTTGGAATTCAACGTCCGCAATCCATAACGATATGAAAACCCAACATCCTCACAAGCAGACGAGATCCCGATATGTCATCGGCATCGATTTGGGTACGACGAATTCCGCGGTGAGCTTTATCGACACGCGGAAAGACCCGTTCGGCGGGTTTGAGGCCGTGACCCTCTTTCGTATCCCACAGGTGGTTTCAGAAGGGCACGTGACAAAGCGAAACGGATTGCCTTCTTTCCTCTACATATCGGCAGGGCACGACCTGCCCGCGGGAAGCCTAAACCTTCCCTGGGAATCGGACCCGAACGCAGTGGTCGGTGAATTCGCCCGCTTGCAGGGATCGCGGGTCCCGGGACGGCTCGTTTCATCCGCCAAATCATGGCTTTGCCACCCCGGGGTCGACCGCAAGGCGCCGATTCTGCCGTGGGGAGACGTGGGGGACGTGGAAAAACGATCTCCCGTGGACGTGGCGGCGGCTTACTTGATGCACATGCGGGACGCCTGGAATGATGCCGTGGCACACCATGACCCGTCTCAGGTCATGGAAAACCAGGACGTGGTTCTTACCGTTCCGGCTTCTTTTGACGAGGTCGCCCGGGAACTCACCGTGGCGGCCGCCAAGAAGGCCGGTCTTCACAAGGCGACGCTTTTGGAAGAACCGCAGGCCGCGTTTTACGCATGGCTGGCCCGGCGAGAATCGGACTGGGACAGGAGGGTTGAACGCGGAGAGACCGTACTGATTTGCGATATCGGCGGCGGTACCACGGATTTTGCAGTCATCCGGATCAATGAGGGCGATTCCGGACCGGTTCCGGAACGGATCGCGGTGGGGGATCATCTTTTGCTCGGCGGCGACAATATGGATCTGGCGCTGGCCCGGCTTGCGGAGCAGCGCATGATGGGAAACACCGGGAAACGTCTCGATTCCCAACGATGGCACATCCTGACGGCTCTTTGCCGAAACGCCAAAGAGGAGCTGTTCGGCGCAAAACGGGACCGGGCGACCGTCAGTGTACCCGGACGCGGCAGAGGGGTGGTGGCCGGAACCCTGTCCGCCGAATTGACCAAAGACGAAGTCGTCGACACGATTCTCAATGGTTTTTTTCCGAATACCGCCGTCGATGAACATCCTGCAAAGACCGCCGGCCTCGGCATCCAGGAGTGGGGACTCCCGTTTGTGGAAGATCCGGTCATTCCCCGTCATTTGGCCGCCTTTTTAAGAAAACATCTAGGCAAACGGGAAGACACGTCGCTTCGGCCGGATGCGGTCTTTTATAACGGTGGTGTGTTTGCCTCGCCCGTCCTGACCGAGCGCATGACGGAGATTCTCTCCGGCTGGTTTTCATCCGATACCAGACGCTGGTGCCCCAAGGTACTGGCCAACGATGATCCCGGGTTGGCGGTATGTCAGGGCGCTGCGTATTATGGGATGGTGCGCCGGGGACGGGGTATCCGTATCGTCGGGGGAAGTCCCCGTTCCTATTATATCGGCGTTGGTGCCAAGGATGAGACCGAAGCCGGCGCCGTTCAGGCGGTGTGTGTCGTGCCCCGGGGCATGGAAGAAGGTGAAACGGTGGATATTGATTCACCTGTTTTCAAGGTGGTGGCCAATCAGCCCGTGTCGTTTTCCTTGTATAGCTCCAATGAACGAACCGATGATCGACTCGGCCAGGTTCTCACATTGAACGAGGAGACGCTGACCCCGCTGCCGCCGCTGCGGACCATACTCCAGTACGGAAAGAAAAAGATCGTCCGAAAGATCCCCGTGTCCCTTTGTTCGCATCTCACGGAAATCGGGACGATAGAACTGAGTTGTCATTCCAAAAAGACGGATCACCGGTGGCGGCTGCACTTCGATATCCGACCTGCGCTGGCGGGAGACACCACGGAACGGGCGAAGAAAGAAAAATCTCAAAGGGCGCTTTCCGATGATGCCCTGGCCCGGGGAGTCGACGCGATCGCCGCGGCGTTCGCTGCGGACAAACCGGTGGGCCACGGCGAGGAGGTGACGCCGGCCAATGTCGTCAAGGCGTTGGGCCGGATTACCGGAATGCGAAAAGAAAAGTGGCCGATGCCGGTCTTGCGGCATTTTGCGGAAGCGCTGTTGAAACACCCGGAGCACCGGACCAAATCGCCGCGCCATGAGGAACGGTGGCTCAACCTGGCCGGGTTTTGTCTTCGTCCCGGATACGGCCATGGGGGGGACGAATTTCGGATCCGTGAGATTTTTAAAATGTATCAAGGCGGTATCGTCCACAGGCGCGACGTCCAATGCCAAGTGGAGTGGTGGATTCTGTGGAGACGGGTGGCCGGCGGGCTTTACAAGAAGCAGCAGGAGGCCGTCTATCGGGATGC
>CAZHHS010000146.1:0-5334 GCA_964532395.1 uncultured Desulfobacterales bacterium
ACAATCAACCAAGTTCGTTGCTGACAGGAAGCCGCGGGGCGGCTTAACCCGGCTTTTTACGGCTCCACCAATGATAAGGAGACAGATGTGGCAGATTCAACGGATACGATCGTAGTAAACGCCAGGATAGAGATGACCACGGCCGCTTTACAATCCATTGTGGCCAACTGCAAGCGTCTAACCCAACCCGATGCCAAAGGACATTACCGGGTAGACACGGCGGATAAGGTCGGGGAAATGATTTCCCGTTTTCTTTTGGAGCGGGATTTTGAGACCTTTGTCAAAGACATTGGCAATTATTAGTCTAATGTGCCCGAAGAAGACCTGCAATCGTGTGGCATCTTCGTCCGTTCTGTCCTCGTCGGATCTCACATGAAAACCTACCCCTTAAAAAACGACCACCGGCCCGGGTTTCGCATCCCTTATGAAGATGTTCTTAATACCGCCCAGTATGAGGCGGTCACAACCGTAGAGGGACCGATCCTCGTTATTGCCGGCGCGGGAAGCGGTAAGACCAGGACCGTAACCTATCGGGTCGCCCGACTCATAGAAGCCGGTGTTTCACCGGAAGCAATCTTATTGCTCACCTTCACTCGTAAGGCCTCTGAAGAAATGTTGCGCCGGGCTTCCACCTTACTCGACCACCGCTGTGAAAATGTCCGGGGGGGAACTTTCCACTCTTTCGCATATGCCACATTGAGACGGTATGCTCAGGAGTTGGGATATGAAACGGGGTTTACCGTCCTAGACCGTGTCGATTCCGAAGACATTATCGGTTTTTTGCGCGCGTGGATGAAATTGAACACCAAAGAGCGCCGCTTTCCCCGAAAGCGGACCATCGCCTCTATCTTCAGCAAGGCCGTGAACAAGGGCGAAACCGTTGAAGATGTGGTATTTGACGACTATCCGAGCTTTGTACAAGACATACCCGACCTCGTGAAACTTCACGATGCATATCGAATGTACAAACAAAAGAACGGGCTGATGGACTATGATGACCTACTGGTCAACATGCGGGCCCTGTTGGAAAAAAACAATGTCATCCGCACCCGGCTCTCCGGCTCTCACCAGTATATCATGGTCGACGAATATCAGGACACGAACATACTACAGGCGGATATTGTGAAGCTTCTGGCGGAAACCCACCACAACGTCATGGTGGTAGGCGATGACTCACAGTGTATATATGGGTTCAGGGGAGCCAATTTCGGAAACATCATGGACTTTCCCACCATATTCCCGGACACGAAAGTCATCAAATTAGAAGAAAACTACCGCAGCACCCAACCCATATTGGATCTGACCAATATCATTATTACCCGGGCGAGACAAAAATATACCAAGGTGCTTTTCACTCGCAAAAAAAGCGGGGTGTCGCCGGCACTCATCGTGGCCAGAGACGAACGGACACAATCGCGGTTTGTGGCACAACGGATACTCGAATTGCGCGAAAACGGGGTCCCACTCAGTGAAATGGCCGTGCTCTTCCGGTCGGGATTTCATTCTTTTGATCTGGAGATAGAACTGAACCGGGCCAACGTGCCTTTTATTAAGGTGGGGGGATTCAAATTTATGGAAACCGCGCACATTAAAGATGTGTTGGCCCATATGAAAATCCTTGCCAACCCAAAGGATACGTTGAGTTGGCACCGCGCCTTAACCTTGCTCGAAAACGTCGGCCCCAAGGCGGCACAAGACATCTCCCGTCAGGTCATAACCGCCGAGAAAGGATTGGCGGCTCTCTCTGATGTCACCCCGAAACCGGCGTATGCCAAAGCGTTCGAACGCCTCAAGGAGACCCTGCTCGCACTTTCTCAAAATCCCTTCCGTTCGGTGAGCGACATCGGAGAAAAATTAATCGATTATTACCGGCCATTACTGGAACGGCGTTTCGATAACCATCCCAAGCGCTACAAAGATCTCGTTCAGCTGATCGCCATTATGGAACGCTATGAAGATCTGGACAAATTCCTGTCCGATATGGCCCTGGAACCGCCCAACGCCAGTGTCGATGCCGTCATGGCCACCGACTATGAGGACGAACAACTCGTTCTTTCCACAATCCACTCCGCCAAGGGACTGGAATGGAACACCGTGTTCGTCATCTGGGCTCTTGAGGGCCGATTCCCGGCCATCTACGCGGCACGAAGCGAAGAAGAAATGGAAGAAGAACTCCGGCTTATGTACGTCGCCGCGTCCCGAGCCAGAGAGCACTTGTACTTTGCCTACCCCGTCAACGTTTATGATCGGGGAACCGCTATGGTGCTTTCCAGACCGTCACGCTTTATCGACGGCATATCCGAGGACATTCTCGAACCCTGGTCGCTGGGGGGACAAGAGGAAATAGACTATCTGGACTGGTAGAAAGCGCAAACCGGTCCGACACCTAATGACATGATTCCCATTCGCGACACCATACGTTCTGAAACCTATCCCGTCGTCAACAGTGTGCTTATCGCCACCAATGTGGTGATCTTTCTGGTCACACTCTCACAAGGCAGAGCGGATCACACTCAGTTTGTCTACACCTACGGCCTGGTTCCGGCTCGGTATTCATTGCCGCAAATGGCTGCTTATTTCTCCTCCCTCCAACAGGCCGTTGCGTTCCTTACCTTCATGTTTCTTCACGGCGGCTTCCTACATTTGCTGGGCAATATGTGGTCCCTTTACATATTCGGCGACAATGTGGAAGACCACCTGGGCCACTTCAGATACCTCGCATTCTATCTGTTGTGCGGCGTTCTCTCAGGACTTTCCCACCTTGTATTAAACTGGCACTCCCAAGTTCCCACCATCGGCGCCAGCGGTGCTATTGCCGGGGTCATGGGTGCCTACGCCGTCCTGTATCCCAAGGCAAAGGTCCTGACCTTGGTACCCATTTTTTTCTTTATCCAGTTTGTGGAACTGCCGGCCTTTATCTTTCTAGGCATCTGGTTTCTCTTTCAGTTTCTGAGCGCAGCGGGATCATCCGCCCAGTCGGCGGGCATCGCCTGGTGGGCCCACATTGGGGGCTTTATTTTTGGTATCGGGTTATTAAAAGCCATCGAACTACTGCCCCAATTCGGGGCCGATCGCAAGATTCGAGACCTCACCCATAAACATTCCACACCGCGGCTTCAGGTCATCCGCCCGGCTCAGGTAGGCAGTGATTCGAACAGTTACGGCGTTATCGATATCAGTCAGCGAGAAGCCTTAACCGGGGCCCATAAACTGGTCAACATCACCCAGGGAATGAAAAGGCGAACGTTCATGGTCAATATTCCGGCCGGGGTTTCAGAGGGCAGCAAACTTCGGCTCCGGGGAATGGGAAATCAAACACCAGAGGGTTTCAGAGGAGATCTTTTCTTGAAGGTAAGAATCAAGGATTAGGGCCGAACAGGCACGACGGTCCCCGGAGCCGTCCATCCCCGCTTGTCTTTGGATATCTCCACCAGGGACCACCGACCTTCCGATCTTTCCAAGTTGACGATGGTCCCCTCGTGAAGCTTAAATAGGACCGTGTCCGTCGTATCCGGACCTGACAAGACGTTGATTTCCGCTTGCACCACCACCGCCCGGTCATCCCTTTTCACCTGAATCCATTTCACGCCGAAGGAAATTCCGCTTACCAACCAAAACGCGGTTGAAAACAGGAGGCCATAGTAGAGTAACTCTGAACGACTAAACCGTCGCGCTATAAGGATTGCCCAGAAGAGACAATTGATTACCGCAAAGGTCCAAAACAGCTCTTTGAGATTTACCGAATCAATCCAGAAAAACGCGGCCTGAACCAGGCCGTGGTCACCGGCGACGGCATCAACCACCTGCTCTTTGGCATGCCGGAGGTTAAATCGCAGATCTGCATCCCGCGGAATGGACAATTTGGCGCGTTCATAGTTCAATATCGCTTCGCCCAATTCGTCCAGCCGATAATACGCGTTTCCCAGGTTGAAAAATATCTGACCGCTTCCGTGGCCCGCCTCTATCAACCGGCGATAGCCTTCCGCGGCCTCCCGGAAATTCCCGGCCCGGTAGGCTTGATTGGCCTGAAAAAAGACGTCCCCCCACTTATCCGTTTGCGCCGCCGCCCGGTGTCCGCCGCAAAAGACCAATACCATGACCGCCACTATCCCCAGGATCCGGGGTATAGCGACCCCCCCATCTTCACCCCGGCCGTGCCTGCCCTTTCGCAGGCGGGTCCATAACTTAAACAAACCTGTAAACACCGACTTTTTCTTTCTTCTATAAATTGATCAAATCGTAAAAGATATTTTGTCAGGTAACGCCTGCCGGCGTAACCTGACCTACGCTTCTTGATCGACTTTTTGAAAACGTTATAGGCTCAGGACGGTCTCAGATTTTAATGGGGCTAACTGTTTGAAGCCGTTAGAGTCCCTTGGTTTCGTTGTTCCTTTGACATTCAACAGGCACCACATATCTTGGCAAATCCACATGGCCAATTTAACAAACCCGGCCGCAACGAAACTTAGGGACTCTTACGGCTGAGTTTTAGCAGCATTAAAATCTGAGACCGTCCTGAGCCTTATGCGGCAATACGGTTTCACACACCATAGTTGATCTGGTTCGTTGTCGACAGGAGACCGGCGGCGCCGCTTAAGCCGGCTTTTTACGACGCCATCCTACTTGAGGTCTCGTTCAATCTCCCTGACCAGATCACAGGCCTGCAGACCTGCCTGAGGTTCCCAGGCTACCCGGTTTCCACCATACACGGCATCTTCGAGTTTTTGTAATAACGCTTCCGCCGCCGCCACCCGATCCGCCCGAACCCCCCTGGAAGTCAGTATCTCCCCTGCCTCTTTTGGGGTCACGGAGCCCAACGACAAACCGAATCGGTCATTGAGATACACCCGAAAGGCGTCATAACATGTCTCGGCGGAACAGCCGCTCCGACCACCACACGTCCGCTCAAAGGCCCTGGCCGCCCGCCTCGATTTAGAGATCCGGACAGCCGTGTCTGACCGAGATCTGACTCTCAAGGCTGTGAATACAGCGGTGTATACAATCGCTGGGACAATTAAAACCAGCCATAGGGTTAAAGGCAAGCTCTTCCACGGTCCCCGATCACCCAACGCTTCGAGCGAGGTATGGATGGGTAGGATATCCCGACCGAGGGTTTTGATTTCTTCTTTGTCAGGCCCCGCGTCCTGGTCGTCCCCATCGACACCCGAGACCGGTCCTTCGGTTTCATCAGGAGCCGCTAATACCGACAGGCGCAACGGCAGCGTTTGCAGGACATCATATCTCTCCTTATTTGGATCAAAGAAACTCAGAGACAAGGACGGGATTTCAAACGTCCCTTCCCGCTCAGGCACAAGCGCCCACTTCATGGTTTTG
>CAZHHS010000147.1:0-4851 GCA_964532395.1 uncultured Desulfobacterales bacterium
GCATTAAAATCTGAGACCGTCCTGAACCTTACGCGGCAATACGGTTTCACACACCCCGGTTGATCCAGTTCGTTGTCAACAGGAAGCCGCGGGGCGGCTTAAACCGGCTTTTTACGACGCCGTCATTCTTGGTTCAGCTTGATCATCTCCACATTGCCTCGCCCCATACTGCCCAACGATCGGTACTTGGCCGGGATTTCGTCGACAACCACCCAGTTTTGATTGCGCGGAGGCTGTCGGAAATAGAGAACACTTCGATACCGAAATACCGGAATGCCGGGCATTTGGTAGTGAACGACCATCCGCATGAAGAATGGGCCGGTCCCCTCAACAATACTCCCCGGCCCGGGTAGAGGCGGAATGGGTAGTTGCGAGGTCCGACCGGGCGGCACCGTCTGACTGACGGGCGGTAGATCCACGATGTATCCGACCTGGGATTCCCAGTACCAGAAAAGATCCACCCGAAAAATACGGCCCGTCGTTTCTCCTACATTCTTGACATAGATCCCGTTTTCATCGCCCGTGGCTATGATGTGGGGACGCCGAACACCGAAGAAGACGGCAGTACTTAGAATAGCTCCCAAGACTAAAACGATCCAAAAGAAACGCCGGTTTTTCAACAATCTCAGTTTGTTTTGCAATCCTAACCTATCCCGGTACCAACGAGCTGACCCCTATCCTTCTTAAGTTTTTCGGGCCACCAAAAGGTAGAGCTCCGATTCATCGATGAACGTGTCCACCGCCAGCCCATAAGATGCCACAAGTCTTTTCGCCTCAGTACTATCAGGGAAGTCATCCAAGGGAAAAGGCGATCGATCCTTCAGTCTATCAATGAACGATTTTCCCAGGGGATGACTGATGACCAACCGCCCGATCGGTTTCAGCATCCGAGACAAATTCATAAAAGCGCCGTGTTTATCCGCAATGTTCGGATATGATGCGTTCAAAAAGACAACGTCCAGACTATCCGCTGCCAGCGCTATTTCTCGGACATCGGCCACAATGACTTCAACGAAAGGATACTTGGCGCCCAGATAATCGAGCATGGTCTTTGACAAATCACAGGCATAGATCTGCTTTGGGTGGTAGGATTCCACGTAAGGGACCAAAACCCCGGTCCCCGCGCCTACGTCCAGAACCACATCTCCCGCTTGGATATCTCCGGAAGCCACAATCCGATCAAGCCGTTCCGGTACGCCTTCCGGAAGCGGCGGGTCAAAAACGTGAATCAACTCACTGAAGAAGTCGCTTTGGACCCGGTTGATTCGTGTCACTTCCTTATTCGAGTGCTTTCCAAATAGGCTCATCGCAGGAGATCTCTTTCCGCCCTTCTTACCTCAGCCACAAAGGATTTCACCCGGTTCAGGTCCTTCTTAAACCGAAGGATCCTTCCCTTTTCGTCCCGCAGGTTCGTCATTGTGCAACTGTCCACACCAAACGGCCTTACTGCTTTGACCGCCTGGTAAACATTCTCCGGCGATAGTCCGCCCGCCAGTACAACGGGCAGGCTGCTCGTGGTTACCAGCTTTTTGGCGGTATCCCAGTTACAGGTGCAACCCGTTATGCCGATATAGGGCAATTGTGACGTATCGGCAGACCAGGTATCAACAAGCAAATAATCGCTTACCGGCTCGAATTCCCTGGCCAGGTCACATATTGAAGGCTCCGGCTTCAGTGACGGCGGGGGAATGGGGACCGACCGCATTAACCGGAGTGCCGGAAATTGTTTTTTTATTCGCGCTTGCGTCTCTATATGGCGTTTCCACACATGGGCCTTTTCGGTGGTGCCGTCCAAGGCATCACAAAAATGCAACAGGTCCGGCCTGTAATAGTCAATGGCACGTAATAAGGTGTTTCTATCATCAAAAAGAGGAATCACGCTGTGGGGCCGCCGGGCTTGCCTGCATAACTCTCCGACTTGCTTTACCGATGAAACCTGCCACGCCTCTTTTGACAACAGCACACTACCGATGTGATCGACTCCCAAGGCGATGACCGCTTCCGCCTCTGTCGGGGTCTGTATCTCGTAAATCTGCGTGATGACCTTGGAACCGCCGCTCATTCGCCCTGCCTGGTTCGCCCCGATTTTTCGACCCACCGGCGGAACATCCGAGCATAATCGACGGCTTTTTGATTGGTATCGAGTTCTTCAACCGTGTATTTCATCTTGATGGACCAATTCGGGTAACTACTTGTCGTTCCCGGCACATTTTGTTGCCGCTTTTCCTTAAAGAGGTCTTCCTGACTCAATACGAGGAGTTTGCACGGGGTTATCGCTAGAAGCCCCACCAGGGCATTATGCACGTCCCCGGTGATTTCGTTACAAACATGGTCCTCAGGGTGGCGGCAATCCATCCCGTGTTTCCGGGCAAGTTCCAACAACTTGCGTTTATCCGCCCATCTTTCCTCAGCGGCGTCCTGTACGGCCTCCCGGTTTTCGAACATACCCAGCTTTTCTCTCAACTCGACATCTTTGCAACTCCAAAACCCGGCGAGCGTCGGCAGATCGTGCGTAGATATGGTAACCAGGGCCATCGAGGGATAGTCCTTGGGATCAATGAAATTTTGTCCGTCGTCTTTCTCGAAATAGAGCAATCGATAGGACAAAATGTTGGCCTCGGTCAATTCATTTCGGATGTAATCGGGGACGGTGCCCAAATCTTCTCCAATGATCACCACCTGGTTTCGAACACTTTCCAGCGCCAAAATCTTGAGTAGATCGGCGTGGGGCTGGGTTACATAAGCCCCGTTACTGGGCGGACTCCCGTCAGGTATGCAATAGAGATGAAACAATCTCATTACATGATCGATGCGGAGGGCGCCACAAAAACAGGTGTTTTTGCGAATTTCTTGAATAAAAAACGCGTACCCGTCTTCTGCGATCTTTTCTATGTTCGGTGGCGGAAATCCCCAATCTTGGCCCTGTTGGGCGAAGGCATCCGGTGGGGCGCCCACCCGAAGTCGCGGATGGAAGTAACCTTGATACGCCCAGGCATCCGCCGCCGAACGGTCGATAGCCAGTGCCAAATCATGATAGAGACCTAACGACATCCCCTGCTTTACGGCATGGTTCTGCACCTTTGCCAGCTGATGATTCAACTGCCACTGCAGATATTTGAAAAAGAGGATCTCTTCCCGGTGGGTTTGTTTAAACTGTTCGACCGCCGCCGTTTCCGGGTGTTGGTATTGCTTGGGCCATTGTTGCCACGTCCAGACGTTGGGATCCTTTTCGTGTAGGGCTCGATCCAAGGCGCAAAACACGGCAAAGCGGTCCAGAGGGCGCCCTTCCTTCTGAATGTAATCCTGAAAGGCATTCCATCCCAGGGCATTGCCTTCCGGACGATTGCCTTTACGGTGCAAAAAGTCTTGGAACACGACTTTCAGCACCCTGAATTTTAATCCTGCCACCGCTTCATATTGCACTTTCTCTGAATTTCTCAACTCTGAAAGGTGTTGTTGAATCTCGCGGCGATCCACCAAGGCCCGGGCGGCATCGGAACGCTGGAAATCCTCCAGGTCTTCAACGTCCAGGTAAATGAAATTCCTGTAAAATTTGCTAATCGGCAGGTAGGGACTCGTGTTGAAAGGGCTCCGATTGAAGCCGGCATGCAAGGGGTTGAGTCCGATGATGTTCGCCCGAAGCGTTTTCGACGCCCAGTCGATGATCGCTCTCAAATCGGTGAAATCACCGATGCCCCAGTTCCGTTTCGACCGAATTGCATAAAGACTCAGGGAAATACCCGCCAGGCGTCCGTCTCCTTGCAGCCCGGGCGGGAGATAGGCCTTCTCCGGACAAACGATGAGAGAGATTGTTTGGCATGCTTTGTTGCCTCCTCCCTCGATGGAAAGAAGGAGGCTGTGATATCCCAACCGGTCAATCCTGGGAAACGGAATTGCCCATTCACAGTCCGGTGATGCGTTTCCGGCAACCGTTGGATTGGTACATGTCAGGGAATCGGGACCATAACTGAGTCTATCTTGGGAACCATTCTCATAGGTAATGCGCAACGTCGCCCGCGGCGCGGCTCCAAAGGATGCATTTTGAGAAAGGCAAAACAGAAGCTTTTCCGGTGGGTCGCTCCGGCTGATCACCTGTACATTCCTGGTACCTCCGCGGCAGGACCTCCTTCGGTGTTCCGTCACGGCGGCGGCCAAGTCATTCGGGTGCGTGCCGGACACAACCCCCATTGCCTCGAGGAGATGCTTTTTTGTGTTCAGTGAGGTGCGGCGGATCTGTCCCCAGTTGTCCAGGTACTCGTTTTCGATACCTCGGGCGTGTGCCAATTCTTCAACAGCGGTTTCTTCCCAAGAGCCCTCCCCTTCCATTGCAGGCATGCTTACTCCTTGGCACATAAACTGACAACACACATGGCGGCCATGGCTTCTCCCCTGCCGATAGGACCCAAGCCCTCGTTTGTTGTCGCTTTCAAATTTATACGTCCCGGGGCGATTCCCAGCAACCGGGAAAGATTGGTGCCCATTTCTTCGAAATAAGGTGCCAGCCGAGGGGCTTCCGCAATAACGGTCGCATCGAGGTTGTTCACGGAAAATCCGGTGTTCGTTATCATATCCAGCGACCGGCTCACGAACAATTCGCTTGGCGCAGCTGCCCATTCGGAATTCGAGTCCGGGAAGTGTCGGCCAATGTCACCGAGGCCTGCCGCACCCAGCAAGGCATCGCAAATGGCATGTAACAGGACATCGGCATCCGAATGACCCAGCAAGCCCTTTTTAAAGGGTATAGCGATACCTCCCACCACCAGTTTCCGGCCCGTTATCAGCCGGTGTAGGTCGTAACCGAAACCGATTCGTATATCCGTCTTCCCCATGTCCGTATCTGTCTTTTATGCC
>CAZHHS010000147.1:4861-5324 GCA_964532395.1 uncultured Desulfobacterales bacterium
GTTATCCACAATACCCAAGTGCTTGCCCCACACAGGCGGGCCGACCCAATTCCGGACTTGTCCCTCATCGACAACCGCAATCTTTTATCTTTTACCGCTTTTACGGCTCAGAGCCTTGAAATGGGACAATCACCGAACCGTTCTCAACACCGTGAGCACCTATAGCAGACCGGGTGACAGCGTGTCAAAGCAATCATCGTTGCCTTCGTACCGGGCTTATGTTAAACTCTAAATGGGCGTAAATAAAATGAGAAAAACATTTTAGTATTTAAGTTGTATAATAAATTTCCAGTTTAGTCGGACTGACATAATTGCTTCAATGGAAGAGACGTATCATCCTGAACAGATTAAAAAGATCTCATTTTGTTTGCCCTTCGGGAAAGCCGATCATACCCCATCTACTGCGTTGCCAAGAGTTCGGCATAGCTTACTATAGCCTCACTCTTGGTCGCCTTGTATCTGG
>CAZHHS010000148.1:0-5321 GCA_964532395.1 uncultured Desulfobacterales bacterium
GCCGTTCACCTTGACGACGGATGTCGGGCTCACTGACGCCAAACTGGTCGATCCGGTTTCGGATAGTTTCCATGGCCTGCTTGGCCGCCATCTCTTTGATGTAGTTCGTTTCAGCGTCGGGAAAATCGAGGGTAACCGCTAAAGACTCTGCCTTTCGTGTCTTGCCCTGTAAACGTAGCATTTGGAACTCATCGTCCAACAGGTTGTTAAAGGCGTCTATGTCGTCCGCTTCCAGGACCCGAATAGCAATTTGCGTCTCAGTAGGTCGTTTCATTTCTACCGGGCGAATGTTGGCCTTTCGCATGGCGGCCTTCAAGTCCTGGGCGGTCCGTTCGATTCGGTTTTCGACGGCCTTTTCAGTCTGTACTTCGAGTACGAGATGTACGCCGCCTTGGAGGTCGAGGCCCAGGTGGATCTTTTCCGTCGGCAGTATCTTGAGATTTTTCCACCAGGACGGAACGGTGGTATAAAGCGAAGGAATCACAAAGACACACGCCACCACAATAATTGCCAGGACGGCGAAGAATTTCCACTTTATCTGCTTCAATTACCGACTCCTTTTAGGCCTTCGCCTTTGGGGCTTCCGCTTCCGCCTTTCCCGCGATATTGCCCCGGGCGACTTTCACCCGCACCTTTTCTGAAATTTCCAGGGTGACCACCGTGTCGCTCAGGCCGGTAATCCTTCCGTGTAAACCGCCACTCGTGATCACGCGATCTCCCTTTTTCAAGTTACCGATCATTTCGCGGTGCTGCTTTTGCTTTTTTTGTTGGGGGCGAATCAAAAGAAAATAAAAGATGACGAACATCAGGATCAGGGGAACGAAAGCCCCCAACCCGCCTGTTTGTCCCTCGGCGCCGCCGGTACCCATGGCATATGCTATGTCGATCAAAATAATACCTCCTTATGTAGCTAATTTTCTTGAATCCTTGAACCCTGCGTCTATTGTCTGTTTACCAATTGCCACTCCATCCGGGTACTGCCCAACACACTGGCGATTTCAAGCGTGACCCGATCCGGTCGTTCCGAAGGTCTCTTCTGCTTTGCCAATGCGTCAGGCGGGAACCGGACGACGTAGACGGATTTCCACGGCGTAATGTAGGGGAAGAAATGAGAAAGCAAGGCATCCGTTTCTTTGATTCGCCGTATTTCCGTCGGTCTTATCCGTTTTTCCTCCTTTGTTACCATTCGAAGCCGCCACATCGAGTTGCTGTCATCAAAATCGTCCCAGCCCTTTTGGGGGACGAAAGCGGCCAGTAAGAATTCATGACCCATATCCGCGGCCGCCACATGATCTTTGACGAAGTCTTTCGTTTCTTCGGCGTTCAGCTTGTATGCCGCGGCGTATTCATGTGCGTAGGCCCGCCGAAACGGCTTTGATTTGAAAGTGGCGGAAAGGATCAACTCCACTTCCAGCCCGCGGTGGATTCGCGCTTCCCGTGTCCACTCGTCCAGATTTGCCTTGTAATCCCCCGTATGATAGGGCCTCGAGGAATCGGCAAATTTTTGCACCATAGAACAATTCGAGAGAAACAGCAATAGTGTGCTCAGAAAAAAAACGAAAATGTCACGGTTTCGCCGCGAAGTGCCCGTCACCTCAGTCTTCTCAGTCTTCATGGGCTCCGAATACCCTCTCGAATATGATATCCACGTACTTAAGCTGTGCCTGGATGTCAAAAATTCCCGCAACTTCATCCGGAGACAGGTGATCCATAATTTCCGAGTCGTTTAATACCAAACCCTTAAATGAAATCTGGTTTTCCCACGCCTGCATGGCCTGGCGCTGAACCATCCGGTAGGCCGCTTCTCGGGAGACGCCTTTTTCCGCCAGGGCGACAAGGACCTGCTGGGAAAAGATGAGGCCTTGCGTTAATTCCAGGTTTCTGCGCATGCGATCAGGATAAACAACCAGTTTGTCAATCACGTTGGCTATCCGGTTGAGCATGTAATCGATAAGGATCGTGCTGTCGGGAACAATTACCCGTTCCACCGACGAATGGCTGATATCCCGCTCATGCCAGAGGGCCACGTTGTTGAGTGCCGCGGCTGCGTTGCTTCGCACGAGTCTGGCCAGGCCGGACAGATTCTCCGAGGATATGGGATTGCGTTTATGGGGCATGGCCGAAGAGCCCTTTTGGCCTTTGGAAAAATACTCTTCCGCCTCCAAGACTTCGGTCCGTTGAAGGTGTCTGATTTCAACGGCGATCTTCTCAATCGTCGACGCCACCACAGCCAGCGTGGAGAAGTATTCGGCATGGCGGTCCCGTTGAACCACTTGCGTGGATACCGGTGCCGGCCGGAGCCCCAGTTTTTCACACACGTAGGCCTCCACTTTCGGCGGAATGTTGGCAAAAGTACCTACCGCCCCGGAAAGTTTCCCCACACTGATGGTCTGCTTGGCCCGTTCCATCCGCTCTCGATTTCGGGCCATTTCGTCATACCAGAGGGCCAATTTCAAACCAAAGGTGGTGGGCTCGGCATGGATGCCGTGAGACCGGCCGATCATGACCGTATGCTGGTGTGTCCGGGCCTTTTCTCGGAGCACAGCCAGAAAGCGGTCGCAATCTTCCAAAATGAGATCCGAGGCGGCCTTTAGCCGAACAGCGAGGGATGTGTCCAATATATCCGAGGAGGTAAGGCCGAGGTGGATATACCGGCTCTCCTCGCCCACATTTTCGGCCACATTGGTCAAGAAGGCGATAACATCGTGCTTGGTTTCCGCCTCGATGGCGTCGATGCGCTCGACGGAGAAAGCGGCCTTGTCGCGGATAACCTCGGCCGCAGCTTTCGGGATCCGGCCCAATTCCGCTTGTGCTTCGCAGGCGAGAATTTCTATCTCCAGCCACGTTCGGAACTTATTTTCTTCCGTCCAGATTCGCCCCATGGGCTCTCGCGTATATCGGTCGATCATGATCGGTTATTTCCCTCAATCTGATTACTGCCACCGTTTGGTCGTATCAGGCGGTCCCCATTGCACGAGATCGTCGCCTTTCCCGCGTCCGGCCTCATCGGTGACGGGCGCAAGCCCCCATGTCAACGGATTGTGTTATTGTTCTGCAGGAAGCCACAAGGTGTCTCCGTCGAACTCTATACGGTGCACGGCCTCGTAGTCGATGCGATCCAGGAGGGCGAAGATATGCGTCATATTATAGATAACGACCTTTGACAAGGGATAAATTTGATCCAGGCTTGTTTCCAGTCTCTTGTCCCGCATATTGTAAATATGGACCATGTTCTCGGAAAATTTCAATATCTTTCCCACACCGGAACTGTGACCGCGCGGGTCCGGCTCGTCCGCCAAAGGCGAGACCTCGATGCCTTTGTGGTTGTAGTAGTCTTTGAGAAGTTGAAAATGGATGTTCCAGATATTGTCTCCCGGCTGAACCACCCGGACGCCGTAATCGTTTCCATCACCGCCGACGGTGCCGGTATCCACGTCGCCTTCCAGGATCTCCCCCCGGTGAAGCTTCAGGTCCTGCAAGATTTTGTCCATCCGAACGGTCCGGTCGCCGACTCGAATCGACTCATCCGACTTGACCACCATGTCGATGCTCTTATCTACCCCGTAAGGCGCCTTTCTTTCCTTCATCAGGGCGTTGAGTTCTTCGCTTCCCTCCGATTTGAGCTTCCCAAAGTCGATAACCTTGTCCTTGGGGATTTCCACCCGCTTTTTTGATGCTTCGGGCGCAGGGGTTTCCAGAGATTGTCGGCGATCCGAATCTTTAGTGGACATGTACCAAAATATCCCGATGACGACAAAGAGAAGGCAGGCAATCCATATAATGTGTTTACCCATGTATTGTTCTCCCAATGGTTTGATAAAACGGAAAGAAGAAGTTGATGCAATGCCTCTTGCTGCGATTCTATTCCATTCTATCGGGAAATCTTCAATTGACGGAGTACAAGATTCGGTCTGAGGTGTCAATATTATTTAAAAAACCGGCAATTTTGGATCTTTCGGACGGTAAGAGGCGCAACCGGATAACCGTTTTTGGGCTTCTCACGCTGTCGTCGGATAAATATGGAAAAAATTTGATTGTACGGCAAGCGATTAACAATCATGGTTAATGTAAATTCTTAAGTTGTGTTGACGCGTTTGCGGGCCTCCTTTCGGGCCCACCCGTCGGCTTCCAGGATGTCGTCAAGCGACGGGCTTTCTTTGACTGCATGGGCTGTGACAACGGAATGAACGATCCCGGCGATGTGCGAAAATCGGATATCGCCCGCCAAGAATGCCAACACCGCCACCTCATTGGCGGCATTCATCACCGCAGGCGCCGTTCCCCCGATCCGTCCCGCGTCCACGCCGATCTGGAAACAAGGGTAAAAATCGGTATCGATGGAGCGAAAAGTCAGAGCTTGGCAATCCGCCATGTTCAGTGGTTTAAGGTGGGGGTTGGACAGTCGCTTCGGGTAGCTGAGCGCATATTGAATCGGCAGTTTCATGTCCGGAAAACCGAGTTGGGCGATGATCGAGGTGTCCACAAACTGGACCAGACTGTGAATAATGCTTTGCGGGTGGATGACCGCCTCGATACGGTCAAAGGGCATGGCATACAAGTGGTGTGCCTCAATGACTTCCAATGCTTTGTTCATCAGTGTCGCGCTATCGATGGTAATCTTACTGCCCATGGTCCAGTTAGGGTGTTTGAGTGCGTCTTCGGGACGCACGTTTAAGAGCTCTGCTTTGTCCCTGTCCCGGAAAGCCCCGCCGGACGCGGTAATGATCATCTTGTCAACCGTTTTCGAATCCTGGCCTTTTAGGCACTGAAAGATCGCCGAGTGCTCGCTGTCCATGGGGATCAGGGAAACGCCGTGGGTTTCGACTGCAGGCATCACCAACGAACCACCTGCTACCAGGGTTTCCTTGTTGGCCAGCGCGATGTCTTTGCCGTTTTGAATGGCTGTCAACGTGGGCGCTAAACCGATGGCACCGACCACTGCCACGACGACCATGTCCACATCTTTGAGACGGCAGCAGGCGTTTAGTCCGTCCAAGCCGGCACGGACCGTGACACCGGGAATATTGCGGGTTTCGAAAGCCGTGGCTTTAGCATTGTCAAATAGACATACCATTTGCGGCTTGAATCGGCGGACCTGGGTTTCCAGCAAATCGATGTTGCCGTTGGCGGCCAAGGCTTCCACGCTGAATTCATGGGGAAATCCGGAGATGACATCCAAGGCCTGGGTGCCGATGGACCCCGTACTTCCCAAAACGGCAAGTCTTTTCATGACGTCTCGGCTACCGTGGTGACCTTCGAGAAGGGCAAATGCGTGATCATGCCTTGTTCATACAAGATTTATCCCCGTAAAGCAATCCGGT
>CAZHHS010000149.1:0-5241 GCA_964532395.1 uncultured Desulfobacterales bacterium
AAACCATCCAAAGGCCGTCCTTACGCGGCCTTTACGGCGAGTTTTGGCCGACTGGAGGATCGATTCTCATTGGCCGAACAAATCCCGGACTTGAGCCTTGCAGATAACTGCATTGAGTTATGCACCTAGAACCGTTCGATCAGTTTATCGATGAGGTACGTACTTTCCCGCAGGGCCTGTTCGCTGAAGGATGCAAACCAGTCGGCCACTTTTTTGAATTCTGTGCAAAAGCGTGCCTTGTCGCTGCTTTCAAGCATGGCCAGATTCTGATTCAGGGACTCAACGTATTCCCGGAGCAGTTGTCGCCGTTCCGGTGACGAGAATATAATTTCGGCATAGAGTGCCGGATCCTGGGCGAAAAGCCTGCCCACCATCACCAGTTCCAGGCGGTATATGGGACTCGAAAACTCCAGGGTCCGGTGGAGGTCGATTCCTTTCTTGTGGAGGAACTGGCCGAACGTGAAAGTGGCAAAATGACGCAGGGCCTGGACCATATCCATC
Organism: uncultured Desulfobacterales bacterium; assembly: GCA_964532395.1. Classification (GTDB taxonomy): domain Bacteria; phylum Desulfobacterota; class Desulfobacteria; order Desulfobacterales. The sequence goes on from CAZHHS010000149.1 coordinate 502, forward strand.
ATGTTGTCATGTTCTTCGGCGTCGGAACGGATGGTAATACTTCCCCAGGCACTGAACTGATCGACTACCCACTGGCAGGCGGTTTCGTTTCTGCCCGGAGTGACGACGACGATCTGCTTGTCCATCGTTGACGGTGTCGGGCCGAACAGGGGGTGCAAGCCGACCACAGGACCTTCGTGGGCCTTGAGCATGGCCTCCATGGGGGGGCCTTTAATGCTGGTAATGTCCGCCAGCACACACGCTGCCGGCAGGTGAGGACCCAGCCCGGAAATCACCTCGGCCGTTACCTCGATGGGAACGCTCACCAGGGCAAGATTAATTCCGGCGCACAGCTCGCCAACCCGGTTCCAGTCCTCCCGGTTCAAGGTACGGACCGTATAGCCGGCGGCTTCAAACCAGTGCCGGAAGTACCGACCCATTTCTCCCCGGCCGCCGACGATGAGGACCGTCGTGGCGGGCCGCACCCCCTTTTGGGCCATGTGAGCGGTCTGTCTGACCCGGGACTGTCGCAAAATGAGGCGATACAGGTCTTCTATGTAGGCCGGCTCCAGGCCCACTTCTTGAGCCTGACGTCGCCTGTTTGAGATGAGATCTTCTTCCCGGGCCGGATGGTAGACCGGAATTCCGTGTGCCCGTTTGAGGGAAACGATTCGTGCAACCGCTTGTTGGCGATTGGCCAAGAGGGAGACCAGCGCTTCATCGATGTCGTCGATTTCTTTACGAAGTGCTTCAATGTCCCTCAAGGGCTTCTGGTCTTCTTTTACCGGTTTCATGACGTAGCAGGATTGATAGCATTTTTGTCGGGTATTTGGCAAGCAGGGTTGTTACTTGCCGAGGCTTTTCATGACCGTATCGTGGAGGTGGGGGCGGAAAGTCTTGATTCGGTTGTTATTTCGGTCGGGATGGAGCCGGTTGGTGAGCAGGACTACGATGATCCGTCTGTCCAGGTCCGTCCAGAAGGACGTGCCGGTAAACCCGAGGTGCCCCACACTTCGATCCGAAAAGTAGGTGCCACTGCTTGAGTCGGGTCGGGAGGGCGTATCAAATCCGAGAGCCCAGGACGCTGTCGGGATTGGGCGATTGAAAAATGTTTTGACCGTGTCCGGGTGAAACAGGTCTGTGTCACGCAGGCCATGATAGGCGTCGAGTAGTTGGCGCAAGAGTTCATAAACCGATTGCGCTGTCCCGAATAGTCCCGCATGGCCCGCCACACCACCCATTATGTAGGCGTTGTCATCATGCACCTCGCCTTCCAGAACCTTTCCCCGCCACGGACAGTCTTCCGTGGCTGCATAGGATGCTTCCTTGCGGCATGGCAGCGGGTTAAAGAAAAGGCCGTCCATGCCGAGAGGCCCATATACCGCCCGGGACGTAAAGTCGTCGAGACGGCGGCCCGTTGTCGCTTCGATGACCCATTGCAAAATCATGAATCCCAGGTCGCTGTAAAGACAAGCGGTGCCGGGCGGATGGACGAGCGGTTCCCGAAGCAGATATTCGTGAAGGGTGGGCTTTACCTGACGGGGATCGAGGTTCCTGAGTGTTTCATAATAGGGGTGATAAGCGGGAAGTCCGGAGGTGTGTGAAAGGAGCTGGCGTACGGTGATGTCTCTTTTCTCCGTTTGCAAAAATTCCGCAATGAGATCGCCCAGTGGTTGATCCAGTCGGATTTTGCCTGCTTCGACGAGGATCATAATGGATAAGGTCGTGGCGAGCGGCTTGGTAAGGGAGGCCAGATCGAAGACCGTATCTTCGGTCATGGCTTTTCGGGTCGGCCGCAGGCGGGCATGCCCGAAGGCCTCCGAAAAGACGGTGTCGCCTTCTACCGCCACCCGGAGAACTGCGCCGGGAAACACCTTTTCGGCCACACCTTCCTGCATGCAACGGCGAACACGGTTCACGACCCGATAGCCTCCGAAACGGCGCTTTCTCTAAAGCGAAGGCTGCGTTCATCCGTGTCGAGCGTTCCCTCCGGCCCGATCGGAAGGGCGACATTTTCCGGCCCATGGCCGAAATCGAATCCGCCGAGAATGGGAAGGTCTTTGTGGGAAAATGCGTTGGTGACCACGTCATATACCTTGTCCGGGGGGCCGCAATCTTCAAAAGTGCCCAGGAGGATACCCGATACGGTGTCCAGCCGGCCGGCCAGGGTGAGTTGGGACAACATACGGTCGATTCGGTAAGGCGGTTCTCCCCGGTCTTCCAAAAAGAGCAGTGCCCCATCCAAGGACGGTTCATACGGGGTTGCCATCAGGTGCGTCAGCGTGGTCAGATTACCGCCGAGAACCGGGCCGGAGGCTTGTCCGGCCTGTAAAACCCGGGGGCGGGAAGGGCGTACCACCGCCGGGTCGGCGGCTGAAACGGCTGATTTCAAGGCTTCCAGTGTGGCTTGAGACCCCTTTTTGAGAGTCGTGACCAGGGGGCCGTGCAATGATGCCATTTGGCAACACTGATACATGGCCAACGATAGGGCGGTAATGTCACTGAAACCCACCAGGATTTTGGGATTCTTCCGGATGGTTTCAAAATCCAGCAGGGGGAGGATCTTCATGGAGCCGAAACCGCCCCGAGCGCAAAAGACCGCCCGGATCGACGGATCCTCAAAAAGATCCATGAGCAATTGAGCCCGTTCCGGATCCGAACCGGCCAAGTAGCCCTCCCGTTTAAAGACCTCCTCCGACACGCGCACACGAAATCCCATGGATTCGAGGATCTGTACCCCCTGGTGAAAGCTTTCCTCGTCGAAGGGCGACGACGGGGCGGCGATCCCGATCGTGTCACCCCGGCGAAGGGCGACGGGTTTGATAAGAGATTTGTCCATAAACAAAGACTATCATGTTGTCTTCCTCGATGTAAAGATTTGGGGTTAAATGGGGATGTTGAGGCATCGGCAATCGATGTTGACACCCGATGATTAAAGTGTTAGAAACATTTTAAATAGAGTATGAGTCGGGGCGTAGCGCAGTCTGGAAGCGCACCTGAATGGGGTTCAGGGGGTCGGAGGTTCAAATCCTCTCGCCCCGACCAAAAAGACAACTAAAATCGGCGGATGATCGAATATGATTTTCCGCCGTTTTTGTTGTTTTTCCATTTTTTGTGGCCTATTGGTAGCCTTTTGGAACCTCACTCCTACCGGGCCGGTGAAGCTCTATCACCTATAGTAGCTGACATCACAGTTTCTGTTTTCCGAAAAAGAAGGTCAGTCGTCCAGAGTCGACTTGATGTCACCTATGGCGTTGTAAAGATCTTGGAGACTATTCTGTATGGTTTCCCAGACAATTTCCAAATCAACACCAAAGTAATCATGAATCAATTTGTCACGCATTCCGACAATTTCTTGCCAAGGTATTGCAGGGTGTGAGGCTCGGATTTCTAATGGAATTTTCTTGGCTGCTTCTCCAATAATTTCAAGGCTGCGAACAACCGCATTGATCGTTTTTTTGTCTGTAACGAAATCATCGAAAGATAATCCCTCTGTGAAAGATCTTATATCTTCTACTGATTCCGCGATGTCATCGAGGTAGTCACGGATTTCTCTTTCAGCTGACATACTGTACTTCCTCGAGAATTTTTCTACCAATGTGCGGTTTCAAAGCCTTTCGAGAAACAAGATCGATTTTGGCGCCAAGTATTGTTGCCAGGTGCGTTTCCAACTTCATGAAAAGAAAAAAACTAACTGGGCGTGAAAATTCTACGAGAATATCAATATCACTATTAGCCTTTTGTTCGCCTCTCACGGAAGAGCCAAAAACACCGATTTCTGCGACATGGAATTCCTTTTGCAAACGGTCCAAATGGTGTTGGAGGACAGAATTAATTTCAGAAAAAGATTTCATGCAACCGTAAGCTCCGCAAAGTCGTTTTTAATTCAACCATTAGCATATATTGTATATTTTCCCCTGTCAACGAGGAGATCGATAGAAAAGCACTTGTCAAAAAATAGCAGAAAACAATGCGTAAGGAGAGGCCAAGAGGTTGTATCGAATCTGTATGCCTCCATGACAATTGGTTTTGTGACAAGGAGGGTTAAAAATGTTATGATATCAGTAGCTTTTTGAGAATTTCAGCCACAAACGCCCACCAGTAAATGGTCTGAGGATTTTGTATCCTATTTGTATCCTTTCCAGCCGACAGCATGCTAACTATCCGACATCATGCATATTATGCACACCATGCACAGAAGGGCTTGAAACCAGGCGCTCGCAATTGTGTAATGATTAAGATGGGTTAGGGTGGGTAGTTTCTTGAAATGGGAATGAATGGGGTTCAGGGGGTCGGAGGTTCAAATCCTCTCGCCCCGACCAAAGATTGCACCAAATGAAGGGCCGAGCGAGAATGCCGGCCCTTTTTTTATTCCAAGCGTTCTGTGGGCAAAAAGGGCGTATGCTTCTTTTGTCTCCAGGGGTGTCGAGCAGGGGGCAAAGCCGGATTTGACCGGCGGCGGTGTGGTTCGTCCCGTGGGTGGATGGGAGGCGTTAAGGGACCTTCGTAAGGAAGGACTTCGTATTAAAGGGGATGAACGCATACTCGGCAGCGGAAGGTTTGTCGAAGATGTTTTAAGAAAGGCGGAGGAAGATTATGAAGTCCGCACCAAGACCTTGACAGACGGTATGACCGTCTCGGTGCTGGCGGAGAGGCTCGCGCAACACTTTGGGGTTGACGCCGACGACTTGCGAAGCGGAACAAAAACGCGACACGTCGTCAAGGCCCGTTCAGTGCTGAATAAAGTTTAAATATCACGGA
>CAZHHS010000150.1:0-5235 GCA_964532395.1 uncultured Desulfobacterales bacterium
TCCAGTGCAAAGCAGGCCTCCAGATAGTCTTCTACAAAATATCGAATGCCCTTTGTTTTTAGAATTTCCCCCTTTGCTTCGAAACTGCCCGTCGCAATCACCTCCAGGCCATGAGGTGCATCCGGCAGCATATCATTGACCCATCCTTGGATGGCGGGAGCCGTCGGCCGGGCAGTCACAAACAGCAGTGGCCCGTGATGGGCCAGGACGGAAAGGACTTCGCAGGAACCTTTAATGGGTTTGAGTTCGCGCCTGAAGTCCCCCTCCAGTATGCGGCTCAAGATGGCGTGGATGACCGGTGGGGAGATATCCAAACACTCTTCCAGGAAGTAGTGAGTGATGTCTTCGTACTGAATGTGGTTTATGCCGTGGTCCTTCCTGGCGATGTCCAGGAAAAGGGCCATCGTGTCGGCAAACACACCGTCTATATCGAAGGCCACCTGGTCGGGAGGAATACCCATTTCGCCGCTACGCGGCCCGACGGGTCTTCTTCTTGAGTCGGCTGATCCGACGGCGAAGGACTTGGGCCTTGCTCTTATCTTGCTGAGCCTTCGCCTCCTCCCGAAGTGCTTTCAGTTCCCGGATGGTCTTTTTTATCTCCCGCATGGAAACGTTGGATTTCTTCCGGTCATCAACAATACCCCGGGCTTCCTTGATGGCGGACAACAACTCCACCTTGTTCATGCCATGGGCACCAACGATGTCGGGAATCTCCACCGCCACTTCCCGTAGCTCCTTGGCGGTCATACGTTCCAACGGCTTTTCTTTTACCTCTTTCTGCTTTTTCTTTCCCATAATACGCTCCTCTTACTGCCTGTTGACCATTCACAAATAACGGGGAAACCAATCGGCCCAATTACTGTGGTTTTAAGCCCGTGGTTTGAACCCCCGGCCCTTTGAACGAATAGGCCCCTCTTTTGGGCATCGTCTAAACTTTTTAATTTACAAAAAGACCCTGTCTCTTGTCAAGACAACCCGGCGGAAAAAAAACAGCCCTTACCCGGACGCGGTATTAGGGCTGATTATAAGCCGCCTGGAGTTTTTGAACATCTTCCCAAACATCCCGCTTTTTGTTGGGATTCCGAAGCAGGAAGGCCGGATGGTAGGTCGGCATGAGTTGAATGCCCTGGTAGGGATGGAAGGTCCCTCGCAGTTTGGATATCGGGGTTTTGGTCTGGAGCAGGGTTTGAGCGGCAAAGGTCCCGAGGGCACAAATATACTGCGGCCGGATCGATTTCAGTTGACGCTGAAGAAAGGGCAGGCACGATTCAATTTCGTCCCGCTCGGGGTTTCTGTTTCCCGGGGGACGGCACTTGATGATATTGCAGATATAGACATCCTCTCGGCGCAATTCGATGGCATTGATTAGCTTGGTCAGCAGCTGTCCGGCACGGCCTACAAACGGCAGACCCTGCACATCTTCTTCGTGACCCGGCCCTTCACCGACAAACACCAGGCGGGCCTCCGGGTTTCCCTCTCCGAAGACGATATGCCTTCGACTCTTGTGCAGTTTACACCGCCGGCAGTCCCCCAGATCCTGACGTATCGCCTCAAGGCTTTCCACAGTCGGCACTTCCCCCCGTCCATCCAACGGTCGATCCAACCGCTCTAAACTCCCTTCGGGCAGGGGCACCCCATCGAACCCCAGCCCTTTCAAATAGAGAAGATATGATTTCAACTCGCAAGCGGCTTCGCAAACCCCCTTGCGTACTTCCTCACGCTTCATCCTTGCCGCCTACGCCTACGCCCTCATTTCCACCACCTTGTCCAAAATAATTTCCGCCAGCCGTTCTTTACTGTAAAGGGGGAGACTTTGTGGGTCCCCGTTCTTAAACAACAAGGTGGCTTGGTTGGTGTCTGCACCAAAGCCTGAGTCCACGGAACCCACCGGATTGGCGACAATCATGTCCAGATTCTTGGCGGACAACTTGGCCGCTGCGTTCTTTGTGACATTTTCCGTTTCAGCGGCAAAACCGACCAAGATCTGATCCGTTTTCACTTCTCCCAGCGTTTTCAAGATGTCCGGGGTCCGCTCAAAAGTGATCTCCGCGGTGAGTTGTTGATCCTTCTTTAACTTCTGGTCATAAACCGCCTTGGAACGCCAGTCGCACACCGCTGCCGCTTTGATGACAATGGACCGGCGGTTCACCCGACCCATGACGGCATCATACATCTCCTGAGCACTTTGGACGCCGATAAACTCGACCCCCTGGGGCGGAGAAAAGCAGGTCGGCCCACTGACCAACACCACTTCAGCCCCCCGTCGCTTGGCAACCCGAGCCAAAGCATAGCCCATCTTCCCGGTGGACGGATTGCTGACAAAGCGAACCGGGTCCATAAATTCTCTGGTAGGACCGGCAGTTACCAGGACATGGCTGCCCTTTAAGTCCTGAACGGAGAGTGTTTCCATTAACCGTTCCATGATCGTTTCCAGATCGGCGAGGCGTCCGATCCCTTCTTCTCCGCATGCCAACGGCCCGCTTGCCGCCTCCACCAGATGCATCCCCCCTTCACGGAGGACCGCCATGTTCTTTTGCACTCTGGGATTTTCGTACATACGCACGTTCATGGAAGGACAAACCAATACGGGAGCGGTAACCGCCAATAGGAGGGTTGTCAACGCGTCATCGGCAATCCCGTTGGCAATCTTTCCGATAATATTTCCGGTGGCGGGAATAATCACCACTGCACTGGCGCTTTCCGCCCAGGCAATATGCGGAAAGTCGCCACCGGCCCGACGGTCGAACATCTGCGTCCAGACAGGATTTCCCGATAGGGCCTCAAAAGTCATCGGGCCGACAAATGTCTCCGCCGCCCGGGTCATCACCACCCGGACCCGGCTCCCCGCCTTCACCAGGTTCCGGGTAAAGGCCACCGCTTTGTATGCCGCAATGCCGCCGCATACCCCGAGGACGATCTCTTTATTCTTGAGCAAATCGGACACGGTGACTACCCGATAACCGATTGCGGGTTCCGCAAGTCGTGGTTTAAAGGTTCAGGGCTTGGACTTCCCAGTTTCACATTCTCCGTTCCTCATTACTTATATACACCAACGCCCCCCGCAAAAGATTGCTGACCAGTCATCGACTTTACGTCCTAACTTTGAGCCTCCAGCTTTGAGCCTTCGGCCCTTAGCCTTCAGCCTTGAACGTTCGCCTACTTAAAGAGGGTGGTTTCGCTCCCGTTCAGCGTGGGCGCCACCCAGATTTCCACTTCCGAACTGAAGGACTTCTCCGTGATATTGATGATACAGCTTCGATTCGCCTTGTTGAAGAACATGATGGTCCGGGGCGACTTGAAGGAACTGACCAACTGCCAGTTGTCCTTGGCCATATTGTTTTCAAAAAAACGGATCAGGGAAGAAGCTTCAACCCGACCGGAGAGAGCCAAAACGCCGGCCGTAAAGCCGGGCGCATGGTAAATAAAGGAACTGTCCCGGTCCACCTCCAACTCCAGCGGAATCAAGACATCGCCGAAATCGTAATAAATCGGACTGGGCTCCGCCTCTTCCTCCATGATGGCTTGTTCTGAATCCACCGTGTTGTCTCCCATACTCGCACACCCGGCCAAGAGAACAATCAGAAGCCAGGGAACCAAAAGACCCGCCAATACCTTTTTGTTTTTAAAATCCTTCATGACAACGCCTCCCTCCTTTTTTTCAATAGGCAGCAAATTCTTTTGACACCGCTTACGACCCAGTTAATCCAATCCGAAAAACCGCCAGGGACATGGCACCGTTAACCCAGCTTCCAACGAACTTAGGGACGCTTACGGCTGAGTTTTAGCAGCATTAAAATCTGAGGCCGTCCTGAGCCTTACGCGTCGATACGGTTTCACACATCACGGTTGATCAAGTTCGTTGTCAACAGGAGACCGGCGGCGCAGCTTAACTCAGCTTTCTAACGACGCCCTCAGACATTAACAGCATTACCCTGACGAGTCAAGCAAGCACGGGCTGGGAAATCAGCGGCATAACGGGTCGGTTACCCCCTCGTTTCGTGCATATGACCGTACTGCCACCTACCCCTTTTTTCATTCGCAATTCAGTTTGGAAAGCAGGTCCCTTGACATCGGGGCATGTGTTCATCTATACTACGTTTCGTACTAAGCTTTTCGTATGAATCTAATAACTTATCCATGCATTTTATTTTCGGCTAAAGTATCATCAAGCAGAAATGAAGTAATTTATTGGTGCGGCAAGCCCTTAATCCAACTGCGAACACCGACGGCTTCCATCCATATTTTTTGATATGGACCAACAAGGAGGTTTACCATGGCTGAAAAGCGGGCACTCGACCTTGACACATTTTTGGCGAATGCGGAGACCCGGGAAATCCTGAGCAACGTAAGCGATGAGGTCAAGGAAAGAAGGCAATATATTCCCAAGGTGTGTGATGTTTTTACCGACCCCGCCCCGGTCGTGAAAGAAACGGACGAATTTTCCTTTTTCATAGACCGGGAAGCCAGGCGCAGGCTATCTCGCATCATCGACAACAAGGTCCAACGGATCGAAGGTACGGCCGGTGCGGACGATTCTCACACGGCCCAATACCAAAAGAAACGCCATATCGGCATCGTCTTTTCCGGTGGGCCTGCCCCGGGGGGACACAATGTCATCGCCGGTCTCTATGATGCGGCCAAGCGGGCCAATCCGGAGACCAAGCTATACGGATTCCTCCAGGGACCTGACGGCATTATCGAAAATGAGGGACTGGAGATTACACAAGATCTTGTCGACACGTATCGAAATCTGGGTGGCTTCGGTATGATCAAGACCGGCCGCACGAAGATCGACTCCGCCGAGAAGGTCTCCCTTTCTCGCCAAACCTGCAAGTCTCTCGGCTTGGACGCCCTGGTCATTGTGGGCGGTGACGATTCCAACACCAACGCCGCCTTCCTGGCCGAAGAAATGATCGAAGACGGGGTGCAGGTACTCGGAGTGCCCAAAACCATCGACGGAGACATTCAAGTGAGAGACGCCGACGGGGAGGTCTTGTGTGCCATGTCCTTCGGCTTCCACACCGCCGCCCGGTCGTTCGCCGAACAAATCAGCAACCTATACACGGACAGCACATCCGATGTGAAATACTGGCACATCTGCAAGGTCATGGGCCGGGTAGCCAGCCACCTGGCACTCGAAGTAGCCCTGCAAACCCATGCCCACATGACGCTCATCGGGGAGGATCTGGCCAACTATGTGGATCCGGAAAGAATCGAAAAGGCCAAACAGGAAGG
>CAZHHS010000151.1:0-5199 GCA_964532395.1 uncultured Desulfobacterales bacterium
GGATAGGATTGTGGTCGGTGTTTCTGGCGGCCCGGATTCTGTCGCACTTCTTCATTCTTTGGTCGTGTTATGCGATGCGTGGGCCTTCACCTTGACCGTGGGGCACTTGAACCACGGGCTCAGAAAAAATAGCGCCGGTCAGGAGGCGGACTTCGTAAAAAGGGTGGCTGAGGATCTGGGGCTGCCCTACAAAACGGACAAGCAGGATGTGAAGCGGTTTTGCCGGGAGTATGGACGGTCGTTGGAAGAAGGGGCCCGGGAGGTGCGTTACCGTTTCTTCGGTGCCGTGGCTCAGGAGGTGGGGGCCCGACGGGTGGCGCTTGGGCATCAGGCGGACGACAATGCCGAATCGATTATGATGCATTTATTACGGGGGACGGGCCCAAAAGGACTGACCGGCATTCCGCCGGTGCGGGATGGGTGGATTATTCGCCCTTTGATTGATGTTTCCAGAAAGACGATTATCCGGTTTCTTCGGGAAAACGGACTTCACTATGTCGAAGACGCGTCAAATCGAGACCCTCGGTACCTGAGGAACCGGATTCGGCATGAACTGTTTCCCATGTTGCACGCATCATACGGATTTCAGGCGGTGCCGGTGCTGACTCGGCTGGCGGAGACCCTCAGAGAGGAGGAGGCGTTTTGGGACAGGCAAGTGGCTCGGGCATTTCGCCATGCCTTGGTGGGAAAAGACGCCACCCGTATCGCGCTGTCGATCGAGCACCTCAAAGCACTGCCCCCGGCCTTGCTGCGCCGGTCGATTCGTTACGCCGTCGGTGAGTTGAAGGGAGACGTGAGAGGGCTGGAACAAAAACATGTCGCACTGGTCTCGCAATTTCTAAGTCGCCCTTATCCTGTCGGTCGGCTGAATCTGCCACGAGGCATGATGGTATCTTGCGATGGAAACAAGATAGCGTTCTCGTTGGGTGATCAAGCGGGTATCGCCGACTTCGCCTATCAGATCCAGGGCCCCGGTCAGACGGTCATCGAAGAACTGGGATTGGGTGTTGACGCGTCCATTTGTGCCCCGCAGGCGGTTGTCCACCGGTTGAAATCATTTCCGCCTTCGGTGGCCTGTTTTGATGCAGAGGCGGTTTCTTTTCCGTTGACTGTCAGGAATGTCAGACCGGGCGACCGCTTCATTCCGCTGGGTATGGCGGGGTCGCAAAAGGTGAAGGACTTTTTCATCAACAAGAAACTTTCGCGGCTGGAACGACAACGTACGCCTCTGGTTTGGAGCGGTGGAATGTTGATTTGGGTGGCAGGGCATCGCATCCATGACGCTGCCAAGGTGACGACAGACACCCGGCAGGTACTCAAACTTGAACTTATTGACGCGGATATAAAAGATTGAAAAGGGGAGGATCTTGTATTATCTTCCCTCCGTATGCGTTGACGATTTCATCAAATGTAACCCTTTCCACGTCCATCATATGTCGCGGATATGGTCATGCTTGTCCGATTTCGGCATTGTGTGACAAAGGTGCGGTCGAGAGCCGGACCCCACATTCAAGGAGGTTGTGTTATTGAATCCTTTTTATAAGAACTTGGCGCTTTGGTTGGTCATCAGTTTGGTCATGATCCTGTTATTCAATCTGTTTAACCAATCAAAAGTTCAACATAGGGAACTGAGCTACACTGAGTTTATGGCCCAGGTGGAAAAGGGTCTTGTCAAGCAAGTGACGATTCAAGGCCAGGAAATAACCGGCACGGATGTCAACGGCCTGAGTTTTAAGACCTTTGCGCCGGAAGACAGTGACATGATCAAGACCTTGAGAAGTCACGATGTGTCGATCAAAGCCAAACCCCCGTCCGAATCTCCCTGGTATATGACCGTCCTGGTGTCTTGGTTCCCAATGATTCTGCTGATTGCCGTGTGGATCTTTTTTATGCGGCAAATGCAGGGCGGCGGGGGGAAGGCCCTGTCTTTCGGAAAAAGTCGGGCCATGCTGTTTTCCGATTACTCGACCAAGGTGACCTTTGCGGACGTGGCGGGCATCGACGAGGCAAAGGAGGAGTTGACCGAGATTATTGACTTTCTTAAGGATCCCAAGAAGTTTACCCGTCTGGGGGGGAGAATTCCCAAAGGGGTCCTTCTCATGGGAGGGCCGGGCACGGGCAAGACTCTTTTGGCCAGGGCCATCGCCGGAGAGGCGGGCGTTCCCTTTTACAGTATCAGCGGTTCCGATTTCGTGGAGATGTTTGTCGGTGTGGGGGCGTCACGGGTGAGGGACCTGTTTGTTCAGGGCAAAAAGAACGCCCCGTGTATCATATTCATAGATGAGATCGATGCTGTGGGGCGGCATAGAGGTGCCGGCTTGGGTGGCGGACACGATGAACGGGAGCAGACATTAAACCAATTGTTGGTGGAAATGGACGGGTTTGAATCGAATGAGGGGGTCATCCTGATATCGGCTACCAACCGTCCGGATATTTTGGATCCCGCCCTTACGCGGCCGGGCCGTTTTGATCGGCAGGTGGTGGTCCCCGCGCCGGACGTAAAGGGCCGGGAAGGTATCCTGGAGGTCCATAGCCGAAAAGCCCCTTTGGCCGATGACGTCAACCTTGCGGTGTTGGCTCGGGGAACTCCCGGGTTTTCCGGTGCCGACATAGAAAACATGGTTAATGAAGCGGCTCTGTTGGCGGCCCGGGCGGATAAAGATTTCCTGGAGATGTCTGATTTTGAAGAGGCCAAGGACAAGGTACTGATGGGCACGGCCCGCAAGAGCATGATCATCAGCGAAGAAGAAAAGAGAAATACGGCCTATCACGAAGCGGGCCATACCCTGGTGGTCAAAATGCTTCCCGGTACGGATCCGGTTCACAAGGTGACGATTATTCCGAGGGGGCGGGCTATGGGGTTGACCCAACAACTGCCCATAGACGAAAAACATACCTATCCCAAGAAATATTTGCTGAATAACCTGGCGGTACTCATGGGCGGACGGGTCGCCGAAGAGCTGGTTTTGGATGAATTGACCACCGGCGCCGGAAACGACATTGAGCGGGCGACCGATACAGCTCGAAAAATGGTCTGCGAATGGGGTATGAGTGAAAAACTGGGTCCCATGTCTTTTGGACAAAAAGAAGAACAGATCTTTCTGGGACGAGAGTTTGCGCAACATAGGGATTACAGTGAAGAAACGGCCATGCTCATCGACAAAGAAATTGCCCAGTTGGTATCCGATGCCCATGAGAAGGCCAAAGATATCCTTCAAAAAAACATAGACACCCTTCACGCCTTGGCCGAGGCCCTCCTGGAACGGGAAACGCTGGTGGAAAGTGACGTGGATGCCATTATAGCCGGTGACAAGGTGGTTGAAGACATTATCTCTGATGCCGATGAACCGGATTCCGGGGCGGGCATGGAAGATAGCGGATAGGTTGACGGCGAAAAACACGTCCGTCAACCGGCCCTGATCGGCGATCTTTCCTATGTATCACACCTCATCGATTAAAATCGAAGCGGGACCCTTTTCGCTCGTGTTTGGACAACGCACACGAATTATGGGCATCGTGAACGTGACGCCCGATTCCTTTTCTGACGGGGGGCTCTATTTTGATGCGGTCAAAGCGATCGAACACGGCCAGGCGTTGGCGGATGCGGGGGCGGACGTCGTGGACGTGGGGGGAGAATCGTCCCGACCGTTTTCCGAATCGGTGACCGTGGAAGAAGAGACCCGACGGGTGATTCCCGTTGTGGAAGGTCTTGTAAAACGTCTTTCCGTGCCCGTATCCATTGACACCACCAAAGCGGCTGTCGCCCGGCGGGCCCTAGATGCGGGGGCTTGTATTATCAACGATATCGGAGCCATGCAATTGGATCCGGACATGGCCCCCTTGGTCGCGGATGCCGATGTCCCGGTGATCCTCATGCATATGAAGGGAACACCCAAGGACATGCAGGTGGCTCCTTCATACGAAGATGTTGTGTCGGAAGTCAAAGTATTCTTCCAAAAACTGCTTGTGCAAACCGAGCAGGCAGGGATCGGCCGAGACAAAGTGATTATCGATCCCGGGATCGGTTTTGGAAAGACGGTAACCCATAACTTGCTTCTCATAAAACATCTTTCCATGTTCCATAGCCTGGGTGTTCCCATATTGATCGGCCCGTCCAGAAAATCGTTTATTACGAAAATTCTGGGATCCGCAGCGGAAGACGGACGCGAAGTGGGCACACAGGCGGCTGTGGCTGTTGCGGCATACCAAGGGGTACATATGGTACGCGTTCACGATGTGGCGAGAACAAAGCAGACCGTGGGACTCGTTGACGCCCTTCGATCGGCAGGTCGTTCCTGAAATGGCTGGGCCATGGTCCAAAGTGCGGCTGTTCAAGGGGGTCCTGGTTGTGGCGGCGGTATTTTCTGCCGTAGGTGTCGGTTTCCTGTTCTTTAGGACGAGCGAAATGGCTTTGCCGGTTTCCGTTCAGTTTTCGAATCTGCCCGATGGATTGGTGATCGCCGGAAAGGTTCCGTCCGTGGAGGCCCTCTTAAAAGGACCGCTCAGGGTGCTTGAGGGATTGAAAGGTTCAAAACTCCTCTATGAAGTGAATATGGATTCGGTTGAACCGGGTAAAGCGTATATGGAAATAGATGAAGAACGAATTGCCGTGCCGGAAAACGTTACCGTCGTGTCCGTGGACCCGGCATCTTTCGTTGTCCCTGTGGACGAAGCGGCGACAAAGTGGGTTCCCATCGTGCCCGACGTTGTCGGCGAGCCGGCCACAGGGTATGTGATATCTTCTCTCAATGCCGCCCCGGACCGCATCGAGATCACCGGTCCGGCCACGATGTTGGACCGGATTTCTGAACTGCGGACAACGCCTATCGATCTGGCCGGGTTGAAAGAGTCGATGACAAGAAACGTTGCGGTAAGTCTGAGTGATCTTGCGGAAGTCCAGGTTCCGGGAGACGGCCTGATTGAGGTTGACATTGAAATCACGAAAAAAATCATCGAAAACTGGGTGACATTACCGGTTAAGCCGGTCGGTACGGATTATCGGTGTAAAGTGATCCCTTCTCAGATCGCGGTTTTGCTAAAGGGGCCGGAACCGGTATTCCGGAAACTGGGTAGACATGCCGAAGTCGCTGCTCGCGTGGATCTGGAAGGACTTGAACCGGGAACCTATTTTCGCCACGCCGTCATTGAGCCGCCCTTGGATATTGTGGTCTTGGAGACCCAGCCGACGACATTCAAGGT
>CAZHHS010000152.1:0-2354 GCA_964532395.1 uncultured Desulfobacterales bacterium
TTCGCTGATCCACCCGGGACGGATAGTGGAGACTGCCTTCGAAGTAATAGAGCAAATCCCCCGTAATGACCAGTTCATAGCCTTTGGCCTTCGCAAGGGCCAATATATTTTCCCTGGTCAGGTCCGCGCTTTGTGCCTCATAGGTGAGTCGCGAAAAGATTCCCCGCTTGAGCAATTCCTCGTAAAGGCACTCTCCGGCCACCCTTCCCATGTGGCCGGCATACTCGGGCGCCCGAAAATTGAATACCCCTGCGTATGAACCGATGTAATCTTCTTCCGTTGGGGTTTTATACACATATTCGGGAAGCCCTACGGGCTTAAGCACCCCTTGGCGTTGATAGCTGCACCCCAGTCCGAGGAACGCGACAAAGAGCGCCACCATTATGGCCTTTATACCACCGTTCATGTCTCCACCCACCCTGTTTTACCTGTTTGCGACAATATCCGCCATTATCTTGGAACCGGGGAATCGGGTATCCTTTTATAGGAATCAAGTTTTGTGCCAATTTCAGCCGGAAACCGCGGCGGTTTCCCGGAAATTTTCCTTGGGAGGATTAAAATACCCGAACTTCAGGCCGGGAAAACGCTCACGAACCCTTTTCAACATGCCGTCGATGCCCATCACCGACGCATTGTCTTGCACAGGGGCCATGATCTGCCAGTAGCGAACCGGATCAAAGTTCAGGTTGCGCCACTGAATCATGTCCACCCGATGGCGCTCCAGGAATGCTATGAGGGCATCAACTTCGGAGGAACTATCGGAAAAACCGGGGATGTTCAAATAGTTGATAGATACAAACTTGCCTCTTCGCAACGCCAGATCAATGCTTTCCAAAACGTCGTAAAACCCATATCCCCTCGGTCGAAAATACGTCTCGTAGGCCCATTGTCGTACACTGTTCATACTGACCCGTACGCTGTCCAATCCGGCGTGAAAGAGCGCATCCAGTCGATCCGGCAAGCTGGCGTTCGTGTTCATGTTGATGGTACCCTTGCCCCCCACGGTATCTCGAATCAAACGGATCGCCGGGCCTATCACCTCCGCGGCCATCAGGGGCTCTCCCTCACAGCCCTGCCCAAAGCTGACCACGGCACCGGGGGTATGGCGGATGTGGTGAACCGCCACTTGCCCGATTTCCGCTGCGGTGGGCACAAAGGTCATTCGCTGCTGCGTGCTGGGGAACGCATCGGTTTCTTGTAGGGACAGACACCCCCGGCATCGGGCGTTGCAAGTCGTGGAAGTCGGTAGCGGTCCCTCGTACCGATGGAGAAAGAAGTTCTTGGCCGCAGGACATCCATAGGTCATCGCGCAGGTTTCGAGATGGGCACGGAGGCGGTTATCCGGCATCACGTCTCTAAACCGGTAAACCCCTTCTTTCACTCCCTCGATGGGCATGTAGCGAAGATCCTGCCGTCTTTCACGATCCACCTGAATCGCGGCCACCCGACACCCGCCATCCATCCAGCCGACCGCACCATACGAAAAAAGCGGCAGATGGACGGCATTCGGCATTTCGACGTAGGCACTGATCAATTTCGCCATATATCCGGGGGCATTAAAGGCGGCTACCGGATAGACGGCCTCACCCGGTTCATATGGATTTTCCGTAAGCACCTTGAAATCACCGGATCTTAAATCATAGACAACCGGCCTTCGCTCCGGGAGAAAGAGATGCTCGCTCCCCTCGGGCATTTGAATGGTTTCCGCTTCGACCAGAGGCACCAACACCTCTCCGGCCATACCGACAGCCGCATATTCATCAAGGTCAAAAAACTCGCCCCGATCGTTGCACACCAACGCCCTTACATACCTTGCCATTCGTGCCACCTCTGGAGTTTCTGTTCAAAGCACAATATCTTGTTGACTTTTTCTTGAGAGTATGCCATATTTAGGGTTAAAAGGAAATTAATATGGGAGGGCAAAGTCAATGAATGAAACGTCCTTAGTACATGGCTTGCTCGAAGACATACAAAGGGAAAGCAAAAAACACGGGGTGTCTCGGATTAGCCGAATCCACCTGAGAATGGGCAGCCATTGCGATATGGTTCCGGAAGTGCTGGCATCGGAATTCAAAGATGCTTCGGAAGGCACCATGGCCGAAGGGGCCGAATTAAACATTGGTGTCGTTGCACCCAAAGCGAGATGCGACACTTGCGACATAGAGTTTACGGTCGACATGATCAAGGCCTCGGTCTTCACGTGTCCCCAGTGTGGCGGCAAAGCCGGCAAGCTGGTCTCGGGCAAAGAGTTGGAAATCGCGCTTGTCAGAGGAAAGATGCACCCCCAATCCTGAGCCAAAGCGGATTGCCCGGTTGTCTTTTTTATTTTTCTATGGGTCTTTTTTTGTTTGCCT
>CAZHHS010000152.1:2364-5179 GCA_964532395.1 uncultured Desulfobacterales bacterium
GTCGGGGAGCCACCCATCCTAATCAACATACCTTGGCGGGAAACAGCTTAGGAATATCTTAACCCACCGTTAAGACTGGCTCTCCGGCCTTTTCTGTTGGCTGGGGTGATCCGGTAACCGGGAGAAGTAACCGGGCAAAACGGGTAAACCCTCAGTCCGGACAACCGTCCGCCTTACCGGACTGTCAGGTGGACTTACTCAGCTCCAGCCCTACCGTGTAGAGTGTGTCCATAAGGTGACCCAGTCGACCACGTAACCGTTTATATCCTTCCGGCGTAAGCTTCCCCGTGCATGACTCAAGGGCGGTCACACAACGGTCTATCTGGGCCAAGGCGTCGTCCACAGGATCAGGTTCACCTTGATGTCTCTTTTCTTCCTGATTCAAAGCAACTCCACTCAGTCAAAAATCATATGTCCCAAAACGGCCGTCAAATAGGGTACGAAAGACGCGTCAAAAAAGTCAACGAATATCGCCGTCGTTAATCCAACCGATTTGTACCATTGGATTGCCGATCTGTTGCGTCCGCTACACAAAAGTGGTATTTGTTTACTTCAAGAATAACTTTAATTACCCTGTCTTAGACAGTAGCAAACATGTTGGGGATATTATAACTGACCCATTTATATGGAGATACCCAAAGCCAATGAAGTTGGCATGATGTTTTCATGGTTTTTCTTTATCCTTAAGACGGACGGGTATCGGGACACCAAGACGTCCTGAAATCCGATCCCCCGACAGGGGACACTAAAGCGATCTAGACTGGGAGGATTTTCCCTATGGTTTCAAGGGCGCCCGACAACGGCGGACGGCGTTCAGGGGTTGACCGAAGACAGTTCTCGTACAGTAGTTATATACCTGAACGGCGGGACCAAAATGACCGCAGAAGCGGCTTGGATCGAAGAAGTGGTCTGGATAGGAGAGGAAATACGGACCGCAGAAAGACCTTTGGAATGTAATCTTTTGGCTGCTTGATTGTAGTAGATATTCTCCGCAGGGCCTGTGTCGGTTCCCTCCTGTCTACCCGCCGTTATATCTTTCACACACCCCCTTGCCCCCCGGAAGACAGGCTGGAACTATTGTTCCCACAAATAGGGCACTTTTTTGGGACATATATGTCTTTCCTTTCTCAAATTGTTACCGAAACTACCCTTTGAAAACGACGAACACGCCCTGGGCAACAACCTAACCCATTGGTTTCTTTTGATTTTATAGTACAGCTCCCGCGTTGGCACCACTATTGCTCAACCGTGTATACAGGCAGACTTGAAGATAAGAATCCGAACCCGCTTATATGGGAGCGAACCTTGAAGTATTTGACCAAAACCCTATTGTTACTCTTATTCATTCTGTGGCCGGCAACGTCCGGACTGAGCGATTACAAGCCGATCGCCACCTATACCTTGCCCGCCGACATCATGCGGGTGGAACTGGCCACGGAAACCTGGGTCTACCGGCTCTATGAAGACGGAACGGTAAAAAAGATCGTTAGTGACAGAATTTACGCCGCCGGAGAAGAAGAGACGGCGGACGAAGACATATCATAAAAAAAGCCGAGGACTCTTTCCCCGGCCTTCTCCGTTTTTCCCTTGGTAGCGGGGCCTAGATTCGAACTAGGGACCTTCGGGTTATGAGCCCGACGAGCTACCAGACTGCTCCACCCCGCATCAATAAGTCTTTAATTTAAGCGTTTGGACAAAGGGTGTCAAGGATTATTTGGATCTTTGCCGGGAAAGGTTTTTCAGGCAGCAACACCGACAGGCTCTTACGGCTGCAAAAAATGAGTCATGAGCCGATACCCCTCGGATATCTCAACGGCGCCTTCGCGACCTGATTTTTCACTAAACCCCATTCCCTCTTTATTGGCGGACGCCGAGATGTCTGACCCACATATGGCAAAAGGGACAGGTTCCGTCGTATGGGTGCGCACCGAAAGGGGGGTGTTATGATCCGTGGTTACCAGTAAACGATAGGCCGCCATTGCTTTGAGTCCGTTCAACACAGGCCCCACCACCTTCCCGTCAAACGACTCGATGGCCCGAATCTTTTCATCCAGTAATCCTGCATGACCCGCCTCATCAGGCGCCTCCACGTGGACATAAACCAGGTCCACATCCGCTATGGCTTCCAGGGCGTACCTGGCTTTGGCCTCGTAATCGGTGTCAAAATAGCCTGTGGCCCCGGGCACCCGAATCACCTTAAGCCCGGCATAGACGCCGATCCCTCGGAGAAGATCCACCGCCGATATGATCGCACCTTTCAAACCCGTCCTATCCTCAAAGGCGGGCATCTCGGGCGCATGGCCTTGCCCCCACAGCCATATACCGTTTGCCGGCGAGTGACCACTTGCCATCCTGTTTTTGTTCACGCGATGGCTGGCTAGAATCGGACGCGCCTTATTCATCAGGTCCAACAAGGCTTTGTGGCGTTTCAATTTGTCCAGATACGGCGTAATCCGTTGTCCCGTGATGTCATGGGGAGGCGTCGTATCAATGGCTTCGTCGCCACCTTTCCAGACCATTAGGTGTCGGTACCCGACGCCAGGGTAAAATCGAAATGTGTCGTCCCCAAGGGCGCGGTCGATGTCCGTGATAATCTCCCCGGCCTCCGCATCGGAGATATGCCCGGCGCTGTAATCACCCATCGTCACCCCTGCGTCTTCGTCGTTGAGGGTAACGAGATTGCAGCGAAAAGCCACATCCCTGGGCTGGAGGGTAACACCCAGGCTGGCCGCCTCCAACGGCCCCCTACGCGTTTGAAGACGCTTGGGATCATATCCCATCAAGCTCAAGTTGGCTGTATCACTGCCGGTCTCAC
>CAZHHS010000153.1:0-3353 GCA_964532395.1 uncultured Desulfobacterales bacterium
TCTCTATTCGACCTGTCACATTGAAAGTGTAACCTTCAATCTGCAAAGAAAGTACGAGTTGTTTCGGAAAGGGTCCCGATATCTTTTATCGGCCAGACCTCCCAGTCTGACCGCGTTTGTCGTTTGGTACCCCCGTATACAACCACTCCGCCTCTTATCCTTTCTCGGGCTACTTTGGAAAACCTGGTCAGTCCTTGAAAAAAGTGTTTCGTCACAGTCTGGCCTGATTTGACCTCGATCAAGGCAAGGTCGTGTCCGCGTTCCAGAACCAGATCCACCTCGTTGCCTGTGCTGTCTCGGTAGAAGAAGAGCCGGGGGCGCACGCCGGTGTGATAGTGTTGTTTAAACATCTCCGCCACGACCATGTTTTCAAAAAGGTTCCCTCTAAGAGGGTCTCGATGGACCTGTTTTTCTTCTTCCAAGCCCAATAAATAGGCAGCGAGTCCGACATCCCAGAAATAAATCTTCGGCGTCTTTATAAGGCGTTTTGATATATTGGCATACCAAGGCGGTAGTTGGAATATGATATAACTCGCCTCCAGAATAGAAATCCATTCCCTGGCCGTGGTGTGAGAGATTCCGGTTTCATTGCCCAGGCTCTGAAGATTGAGTAGCTGCCCAATTCTTCCGGCACACAGGCGGACGAACTTCTCGAACATTCCAGCATGGCGTATTTGCATAAGTTGGCGCACGTCACGCTGCACGTACGTCTCGAAATAGTCTCCCATGGCCTGGGCGGGATGAATCTGCATATCGTGTAACCGTGGATAAAAGCCATGCAAGAGGAGTGAGTTGACATTAGACAGATCCAGATACGGCCGAACCTCCTTCCAATCAAAAGGCAAAAGGGTTAAAATTCCTGTTCGTCCGGCCAGGGACTGACTTAACGCCTCTCGGACATTGAACTGCTGACTTCCAGTGAGGACAAACCTTCCAGGTGTCGGATCTTCGTCTACCATGGGCTGAATATACGAAAGGAGATCGGGGGCCCGTTGGATCTCGTCAAGTATCACACCGTCCTGGTATGTGTTGAGAAAACCTCTGGGGTCGTCCAGTGCAAATTGCCGCTCATCCGGGGCTTCAAGGTTAACATACTGTTTGTTTGGGAAGACTTTTCGGCACAATGTCGTCTTGCCACTCTGCCTGGGTCCGCTTACCGTCACCACAGGATACTTCTGGACCAGATTCCTTAAAACGGGCTCAATGGTTCTGTCTTGCATGGCACGGACGATAACTCATTTTTTTGCAGATTGCAAGTTTTGGTTTCATTTTGCACGCAATTAAGTGGCGACCGAGTGCACTGGCCGACCAACTCCCGGACTTGAGCTTTGTAGATAATCGCACAGAAAAAAGCTTGACAATGGTGGAAACAGCATCTAAATGGAGAAGATAATGTATTAAAGGATTTGTTATTCATATGAAACGTGGTTCCATTGTCAGCCTCATTATTTCCGTATATGTCGTCGTAGGGGTTATTATATCCCTACTACCGGCCGGGGGCTTGGTAATGGACTAGATTCAGTGAGATAGAAATCACAGAAAATCCGTTATCAGGCCCACTGATAACGGATTTTTTTTTGATGCGCCCGGCAGGGTGCAAGTCAAGTACTTGGAGGAGATTCATGGATTCGATTCTGGTCTACGACACGACGCTCAGAGATGGTGCCCAGGGGGATAAGATCACCTTTTCCGCCGAGGATAAAGTGCGTATTGCCGAAAAGCTGGATGAAGTGGGGGTTCATTATATCGAGGGCGGATGGCCTGGTGCCAACCCTACGGACACGAGTTTTTTTGAAATGGCCAAAACGGTTTCTTTCGAGCATGCCCGGCTTGCGGCTTTCGGGAGTACGAGACGCCCCAAGACCACGTGTGCGAAAGATGCCAATATCAAGGCCCTGCTCAAGGCCGACACGCCGGTGGTGACCATTTTCGGAAAAAGTTGGGACTTCCATGTCAAGAAGGTGATGGCCAATACGCTGAAAGAAAACCTTGCCATGATCTATGAAAGCACCCATTATCTCTGCTCGAAGAACCGGGAAGTGGTCTACGACGCAGAACACTTTTTTGACGGGTACAAGGAAAATCCGACTTATGCGTTGAAAACGCTGGATGCCGCCATATCCGGAGGGGCGAAAATCGTTGTCCTTTGTGATACCAACGGCGGGAGTCTTCCGTTCGAGATCGAAGAAATCACCGACATGATCCGCAAAGAATTTTCTTGCGATATCGGTATCCATGCCCACAATGACGGCGGACTTGCCGTGGCCAACACCCTGACGGCGGTAAGATGCGGAGCCGTCATGGTGCAGGGGACGGTAAACGGCTACGGAGAGCGGTGTGGCAATGCGGACTTGACGGCCGTTGTGCCCAATCTCCAGTTGAAGATGGGCAGAAAGTGTCTGCCGGATGAGAGTTTAGGGCGACTTACCGAATTGTCCCGGTACGTCAGCGAGGTGGCCAACATGACCCCCTTTAATGGTCGTCCTTTCGTCGGTTCGAGCGCGTTCGCCCACAAGGGAGGGATTCATGTGAGTGCCATCATGAAACATCCCAAGGCCTACGAGCATATTCCCCCGGAAGCCACGGGCAACGAACGGCGGGTGGTAATGTCCGATCTATGTGGGAAAAGCAATGTGGATTATAAGGCCCAGGAGCTGGGTATTCCCCTGGGCGGAAATGGCTTTGACAGTCGAGAGATTGCCCAGGAGATCAAGCGGATGGAGCATGCCGGGTTTCAGTTTGATGCAGCGGAAGGCTCATTCGAGCTCTTGCTCAAGCGCTTGACGGACCAGTTTACGCCGCTTTTTTCCCTGGATTCCTTTCGGGTGGCCATCGAAAAGGACAAGGACTTTCCCTGCCGGGCCTATGCGACCATTAAAATCTCTGTCGGTGAAGAACAGGAAATTACCGCCGCAGAGGGCGACGGACCGGTAAGTGCCCTGGACAATGCCCTCAGAAAGGCATTGAGTAAGTTTTTCCCCGTGGATTTGGAGAAAATGCGCCTCGTTGATTTCAAGGTGCGGGTTATCGAAGGCCGTGAAGGAACGGCGGCCCGCGTCAGGGTGTCCATAGACTCGCGGGATCAAGAAAAACTCTGGAGCACCATTGGTGTCTCCTCGGATATCATCGAGGCCAGTTGGCAGGCCCTGGCGGACAGTTTCCAGTATATGCTGTCGCATACGTAGAAAAAAGGTTCAGGGTGCAAGGGTTCAGGGGTTCAAAGGTTGAAAGGTGAAGGTGAGAGGTTCAAGGTTGAGAAAAAGGTTCCGGGTTCCGGGTTTAAGGTTGTGAGGATGGTTTTCGGAGACGAACGTTGAACATCGAACGTCCAACGTCGAATATTGAATGAGGAA
>CAZHHS010000153.1:3453-5107 GCA_964532395.1 uncultured Desulfobacterales bacterium
CATACATGAAGAGTGACCGCGTAAAAAAAGGGATCGGACGGGCGCCGCATCGGGCGTTGTTTAAATCCATGGGCTACACCGATGAGGAATTGAATCGTCCGCTTGTGGGTATCGCCAATTCGGCCAATGAGATTGTCCCCGGACATATCGAGCTGGATCGTATTGTCTCCGCCGTCAAGGCCGGTATCCGTATGGCGGGGGGTACGCCGGTTAGTTTCGGTACGATCGGGGTATGTGACGGCATTGCCATGAATCACGTGGGGATGAAGTATTCCCTCGCCAGCCGAGAACTCATCGCCGATTCGGTGGAAGTGATGGCCACGGCCCATGCGTTTGATGCCATGGTAATGGTTCCCAACTGCGACAAGATCGTACCGGGTATGCTGATGGCGGCGGCGAGACTCGATCTTCCCACGATCGTCGTCAGCGGCGGTCCCATGCTGGCCGGTACATTCAAGGGCAAAAAGGCCGACTTGATCAGCGTTTTCGAAGGGGTCGGATCGGTGCACTCCGGAAAGATGAATGAAGAAGAACTGGCGGAAATGGAAAACAGTGCCTGTCCGACCTGTGGATCCTGTGCCGGGATGTTTACCGCCAATTCCATGAATTGTTTAACGGAAGCCATCGGCATGGGGTTGCCGGGAAACGGCACCATCCCTGCGGTGATGGCCGGTCGTACGCGGCTGGCCAAAACAGCGGGGATGAAGATCATGACCCTGTTGAAGAAAAAGATTACCGCCCGAAAGATCATGACGCCTCAGGCGTTTGAAAACGCTATGGCCGTGGACATGGCGCTGGGGTGTTCGACCAATACGGTCCTTCACCTCATGGCGATTGCCCGTGAGGCCGGTGTGGGATTGAAGCTGGATATGTTTAACGAGGTGAGTGAGAAGATCCCCCACCTGTGTAGTTTGAGCCCGGCGGGAAGACACCATGTCCAAGACCTCGACGACGCCGGTGGCGTCGGGGCTGTCATGAAGAGACTCAGCGGGGCGGGATTGATTCACCGGGAGTGTATCACCGTAACCGGCGATGCGGTGGAAGATAATCTGAAGGAAGTGAAGGTCCTGGACGAACGGGTGATTCGTCCCTTTGATAAACCCTACCATAAGCAAGGGGGGCTGGCGGTATTATTCGGCAATTTGGCACAAGGCGGATGTGTGGTGAAACAGTCCGCCGTCGTTCGCTCCATGCTCAGACACGAAGGGCCGGCCCGGACCTTTGACAGCGAAGAGGAAGCGGGGTCCGCCATCTCTGAAGGAAAGGTAAACAAGGGGGATGTGGTGGTTATCCGGTATGAAGGGCCCAAAGGCGGGCCGGGGATGCGGGAAATGCTGATGCCGACGTCCGCTATCGCCGGGATGGGGCTGGATGCCGATGTGGCGCTGATAACCGACGGACGCTTTTCCGGTGGTACTCGGGGTGCCGCCATCGGACATGTCTCCCCGGAGGCCATGGAGGGCGGGGTGATCGGAATCATCGAAGACGGCGATCCGATACGGATTGATATCCCGAAAAGAGAAATCAGCTTGAAATTGTCTGATGAAGAAATCGAGAAGCGGCTCAAGGCTTGGCGCCCCCGGAAACCCAAGATTACGAAAGGCTACATGGGACGTTACGCAAAAATGGTCTCATCCGGCGGTGAAGGGGCGGT
>CAZHHS010000154.1:0-580 GCA_964532395.1 uncultured Desulfobacterales bacterium
GCGTAAGACGGCCGTCTGCTGAGGGGATAGGGGCAAAACGCTGGGGATATCAAGTTCGCCCACTTCCGCCGTCGTCGAGTTTGCCCCGGCCATCAAAATAATCACCGCCACCGAAAATAGCGTTGCACGTGTCATTGCTGATCCTTTGTCAAACCGCATGGATTCATCTTGTACAGGACTATACCAAATTCGAGTCGTACACCCAACCCACAATACAACACCATGCGAGCCTGTCTGTGATATCGACCCCTTTCGGCCGTGGCGGAGCAAGATTTTACCCGTTCCGCGCTTCCATTGTTCCTCCCAGCGAGTACGATGGGAATATCACCCCGGGCAGGGTGAGCTGCACAGTGGCGCATTGAATTTCGCTGAGGAGAAATCATGTCTTGTTTTGTCGGGATTCAGATCGGTCCCAATACGATCTATGACGAAGGAATCGAGTATTGTCTCGATCTTTTACAGGAAACGGCTTCGGTCAATGCGCTGTTCGTCTACACGCATCAGACCATGACGCCCGGATGTCGGGATGGTTCGGAGCTGGCCGACCATGGCAAGCCGTTTGATCCGAACCGGCTGGACC
>CAZHHS010000154.1:590-5104 GCA_964532395.1 uncultured Desulfobacterales bacterium
TCCGCGGGATGCGCGTAAGGAATACGGCGACAAGGACATTCTGGCGGATCTGTTAGACCCGTGCCGGCAACGCGGAATGAAACTCTTTTCGCGTATTCTCGGCGGTTGGGATTTGTCCCGCGCAAATTTTCCGCAGGTCTGGAGCGTGGACCACGTCGGACGGAAAATTCCTCGCCCTTGCTTCAATCATCCGGCCTATCGCGCGTTCTACGGTTCTCTCGTGGAAGACATGTTCCGATCCTATCCGATCGACGGGCTGAAGTACGGCCATGAAAAAGGGGGGCCCTTGTCGGCCGCGATCATGGGCGGCGAGTCGGGGTTCTGTTTTTGCGAGCATTGCAAGCAACGCGGCCGATCCGAAGGGGTGGACCCGGCCCGTGCAATGCAAGGCTATCGCGCCCTGCATGAATTGTGCGGATCCCTGGACAACGCCTCTCCTCCGGGGGACGGCATTTTCATTTCGATCCTTCGATTGTTGTGGCGGTATCCGGAGATTCTCGCTTGGGACCGACTGTGGCATGACGCCAAATCCGAAATCCCCAAACAGCTCTACGGTATCATCAAAGCGCTGCGCCCGGAGGCAACGTTCGGGACGCATGTCGCGCACGGTCCGACCACGCTGGACCTATTTGAGCGAGCCGCCACCGACTACGCCGAAATGGTCCCTTATCACGATTGGATCAAACCGGTGGTGTATCATGATTGTGCCGGTCCGCGACTGGCCGGGAAAGTGAACCGATGGGCGAAGCTGCTCCAAAGCGCTCCACAACTGGCGGCCGAGTTTCTCTATGCCGTACAGGGCTACGACGCCACCATCGAGCCGCAGGCAGACGATCTACCAACCAGCCCTCTTTCGGCCGATCACGTCTTCCGGGAAGTCAAACGCGCAGTCGACGCCGTCAACGGCGCAATCCCGATCTACTCCGGCGTGGGATTCAACATTCCCGGCGGTTCTTTCGGGCCCGAAGGCGGACCAAAGACCGTTTACGACGCATGCGTCAAAAGTTTCCAAGCTGGCGCGGCGGGCTTGTTGCTCAGTCGCGAATACGACGAAATGACATTGGACAATCTCCGCGCGGTCGGCAGGGCGTTGACCGATCTCGAAAAAACCTAGGCAAATTTCATGACAGATTCGCGATTTCTGTTTCTATTGCTCGGAGTGGTACTCCCGACGGCCGGGGTGCACGCGCAACTTCTCGGGCAGCATGATCTCGAAGAGTTCCTCTACGAGGCGCCGCCCCGACCGACCCGCCCCGACGCGCCAACCCTGACGGACCTGCAGCGGCAGTGGATCGACACATGGACCGCGAAGGTCTATGCGCTAGGGCTGGATTGGGACGACAACGGACGAATCACGACCATTCGTTTCAGCAATCACGGTGTCTATCGGAAGGATCAACCGGAAAAACCCGGCACGGACGATGACGATATGCAAGGGTTGCTCGCCTTCCCGCATTTGACGGATGTCGGCTGGGAATGCCAGCGTGTCGGCAATCGCGGCGTTGCGATGCTGAAGAACTTTCCCGAAATTCAAGAGGTCCGCTTCCATTACATGGCCAAGATGATCCCCGAGGACCAACGGGAGAACGTGATATCTCCCGACTTCATGTTGGTCGTGGACGGGTTTCAAAAGCTCCGGGTGCTGGAATACAAACATCTCTTCGCGTTGAATGGGACCCGCATCGACAAATTCAAGCATCCGCTGCCCACGCTGGAATACATGGAACTGGACTGCGAGTCCGCGGGACCGCCCGCGCTGCATCTGATCGCGCTGGCGCCGAAGCTGCGCGGGCTGGAACTGCACCGCACCACCCTGACCGACGAGGAGTTCGGCAAACTGGTGGAGTTGGCTCCCGGGTTGGAATATCTGGAGATCAAACCGAAATTCCATCGCGAGGGGTATATCACCGGAGAATCGCTTCGGTATGTGGCTGGTCTGAAACAGCTCAAGGTCCTCCGGTTGAGTCACAACGGCTGGAAGCCACTTGCGTATCAAAACGGTCTGGAGCATCTGGTGAATCATCCCGCGCTGAAAACCGTTCTGCTACCGAAATCGGCGGTGACACAGAACGATCGTGCCGCCCTCCAGCAAGCCAGACCGGACTTGGACCTCCGGTAAGATCCCATTGTAATTTGACTCTCCTGTCGAAAATGCGATATGGTGTCAACGGATGGTTCGGCTGATTACATTTCACACAAAGGATAATGCGCATGAAGCCCTTTCGTTTTTTGGCAATCGCTCTGCTGGGGATATTGGCTTGGGCTGTCTTGCTCGTGGCGGAGCAACCGCCGACAACACAGGACGATTTTCAGGCTCTCTTCCAACAACATCCCATCGAGCACCCGTCTTTGTTACTCAATAGCAGCGACCTGGAACAAATCAAGACGCTCATTCAGACGCATCCGATCTACAAACAGGCCTTCGTTCATTTGATCAAGCAGGCCAACACCATTGCGGAAGCTCCACCTGTGCAACGAGAAATGCGGGGGAAACGCATGCTGTTTTCCAGTCGTCGTTGTCTGAAACGGATCACGCATACGGCTTTGGCATATCACCTGACGGGAAATGCAAAATTTGCCCGAGCCGCTCGGGATACTATGCTCGCGGCGGCTTCGTTTCGGAATTGGAACCCGGGGCATTTTCTGGATGTTGGCGAGATGACCGCGGCGTTAGGGATCGGATACGACTGGCTGTATCATACGTTGAACGAGAAAGACCGGGAAACCATTCGCACTGCCATCGTACAGCAAGGACTCAAGACGGTCCGTGGAAACATGTGGTGGCTGGAAGCCGACAACAACTGGTGCCAGGTGTGTAACGGCGGATTAGCGATCGGAGCTTTGGCGATTCGAGCCCATGAACCGGAACTGGCCGCCCAAACCCTGGAACGAACGCTTCGTCTGATTCCCAACGCGATGAAAGTCTATGAACCGGACGGCGCGTTCCCCGAAGGACCGGGATACTGGAAATACGGAACCGTCTACAACATTCTTTTGATCGAAGCCCTGCGCAGCAATCTGGGAACCGACGCGGGCCTGGTGGAACGATTCCCGGGATTTTTTAAGTCCGGAGCCTATGCCCGCCATGCAATCGGTCCGTCCCACGTTCAATTCAACTATTCGGATTGCTCGCGGGATATCGAAGATGACCCGAATGTCCCTTTGTTCTGGTTCGCTCGGGAATTGAATCAGCCGACATTGATTGACTACGATCTAGGAATCCTACCGGATTTTTTCCGTCAGGACCATCTCGCCGCTTCGCGAAAAAACCGATTTTTCCCTATGATCTTTCTCTGGGCACCACAATCAAAAGACCCGGTGGACCCTTTGCCGCTCAGTTGGCAAGGCGGCGGTCCGACCCCTGTTGGATTTCATCGCTCCAGTTGGAACGACAAACAAGCCGTGTATGTCGCCATCAAGGGCGGCAGCCCGTCGGAAAATCACGGCCACATGGATATCGGTACATTCGTCATCGACGCCAAGGGCATGCGCTGGGCCGAGGACCTCGGCAAGGAATCCTACACCACGATGGAACAAAACGGGCTGAATATCTGGGATCGCAGCCAGAACAGCGAGCGGTGGGACGTGTATCGCCATTCCAATCAGGGACACAACACCTTGGTGGTAGACGGAAAACATCAGCGAGTCAAGGCACACTGTCCCATCCTTCGTGGAAGCATCAGCGGTTCGTCCCGAGGGACCATGATCGACATGAGCCCCGCGTATGAAGGGCAACTGAAAGAAGCGTTTCGCGGTGTTCGCCTGAACGATTCCGGCTTGATCACAATCCGTGACGAGATCCGCACAAACGACGCCGTGGAAATTCGCTGGGGCATGATCACCCAAGCCTCCGTATCATTGCTGTCGCCCACGTTGGCACGATTACACCAAGAAGGCAACGATATGTACGTTATGCTGGACGGCCCGAAGGGTGTGGAGTGGCAAGAGTACTCGACCAAACGGAATTATGAATTCAATCGCAGCAATGAAGGCACAACAATGCTGGGATTCACGATGCAAGCACCGCGGGAGGGAGAATTTCATTGGACCATCACCGTTCATGAAGAACAACCGGCCGAGGCCCCAACGTCCGAACCACTATCAACGTGGGGCCAAGAAGAATAACGCCACCGGCCGGTTCCACCATCGGGTTGTGGAAATACGCATTTTCCGCCTCGCCGTCCAAAACACGGCTTGACCGGCATGATCCGGAGCGGTAGAGTACATGTCCTGCGCCGACGTAGCTCAACGGTAGAGCACAGCTTTCGTAAAGCTGAGGTTGTGGGTTCGATTCCCACCGTCGGCTATCTCTTGCAAATAATGGGGTTAGGTTGACCCCAAGGTGCCTCTGCGTAAGGTCCGCCGATCGTACCCGGGGGAACACGCCGGTAGTGTAAATTCTCTTCTGTAAATTGCAGCTTCGAGCGTACCTGCTTGGAGCTGAGCGTCGGCGGCCTGCTGGACGCCTTCCAGCCGTCGCGAAAATTCGTTTACGGCGGCTACGTTGACGAGCC
>CAZHHS010000155.1:0-5035 GCA_964532395.1 uncultured Desulfobacterales bacterium
GCCTTTCTCACGGGCCATCTCGAACAGCGCCGTTTCGGTGGGATCACCGATGAGCATGTTTGAAGTGTCCACGCGGGTGTCGTTGCAAAGTGCCATGGCGCTGAGCAGCAGATCCGCGGGCTGTCCGCCGGAGGCAGATGCGTCTGCACCATCCTCGTGGACAGGCGCCGACAATTCCCCGGACCGATGCCATCGGCCGTCGACATAGACCTCTTCCACGATCATGCGGTTCAACGTCAGGGTGCCGGTCTTGTCGGAGCATACATAGGTCACCGACCCGAGGGTTTCGACTGCCGGCAGTTTTCGAACCAATGCCTGCTGCTTGACCAGCTTCTTGGCGCCCAGCGCCAGCGAGATGGTAATAACGGCGGGCAAAGCCTCCGGAATGGCTGCTACCGCCAGCGAGATCGCGGTCAGAAGCATCAATAGCGGCGGCTCGCCCTTGAGGATTCCGGTAATAAAAACGACGACGCAAATGGCCAACACGGCGTAGGCGAGCTTCTGCCCGAACGCGGTGAGCCGCTTCTGCAGCGGCGTCCGTCCTTCATCCTGACCCTGGAGCAGGCCTGCGATCCGCCCGAGTTCCGTTCGCATCCCGGTATCGGTCACCAGGCCCTGCCCCCGGCCGTAACTCACCACGGTGCCTTTGTAGGCCATATTCTTTCGGTCGCCGATGGACAGGTCCGCACTCTTGAGCGCCCTGCTATCCTTTTCAACGGGCACGGACTCGCCGGTCAGGGCCGCCTCCTGGATTCGGAGCTGGACCGCCTCGGTCAGCCGGAGATCGGCCGGAACCACATTGCCCGCCTCCAGAACCACGAGATCGCCCGGAACCAGCTGCTCCGCGCCAACCGACCGGGTCTGCCCCTCCCTGATGACGACGGTTGAAGGGGCCGCCAGTTTTTTCAGCGCGGCCATGGCTTTTTCGGCGCGGTATTCCTGAACAAAACCGAGTACGGCATTCAGCATGACGATCACGGCGATGGCGATACTGTCCGCCGGCTCGCCGATCACGCCCGCCACAACGGCGGCGGCGATCAGCACGAGAATCATGAAGTCCTTAAACTGATCAAGGAACATCATCCACAACGATTTGCGTCCCTTTTCGATCAGTTCGTTGGGCCCGTATTGCTCATGGCGGCAACGCACTTCTTCAGAGGCAAGGCCCATCTCGGACGATTGCAGTTTCTCTGCGACCTCGGCCGGATCAAGCTGGTGCCAGTTGACCGGTCTGTCTTCTTTTTCACCCATGGTTTTTCCTGTCCGGCTTAGGGCTCGCTCAAAAATAACTTCACATTTTGGCATCCCGGCTTCGGCCCGTCTTTGCCCGATGCCTCACTCGCAAAATCTCGACATAGCCTGCTATGCCTGCGATTTTGCTCAATCGGATCGGCCAAATCCGAACCCAATCCGAGCGCCCTTTCTGTGAAGTTATTTTTGAGCGAGCCCTTAGTGAACGACCAGTGGCGCTTCAGCCAATCCACGACCCGACTCAGAAGCGAGGGATCTTCGACCCGTTCCGCTGTCAAGGCATTGTTTTGCAAACGTGTTGCCCGTTTCGCCGGTGCCGGGTGACTCGACAAAAACGAGTGGTTCCCGCCCAGGGTCGCCAGTTTCATCAAAGCCGAGATCGCCGCTTGGCTGTCCCGCCTGTTCTGTTTCAGAAACATAACACCGAAATCGTCGGCCTCACGCTCTTCGCGCTGCGAGAACTGGGCATTCAGAAGACTCTCGGTCAACGCGCCGACAGCGGAACGGGCAATGTCGCCGACTTCGTTTTGCTGGCTGGCGATCGCCTTGCGGACGGCGCTGCCGGCATATGCCAGCCTGAGCTTTTCTTTGACGTGATTCTCCACTACGTGGCCGATTTCATGGCCGATGACAAAGACAAGTTCACCGTCGGTCATCATGTCCATCAATCCGCTGTAAATCCTGATGGTACCGTCGGCCATGGCGAAGGCATTGACTGTTGGGTGAAGGTAAACCTTGAAGTCGAATTCATGCCCGTCGATCTTGCGGTGACCGCCGGTAAGCCTTTCCAGCCGCTTTGCGTGCCGGTTGTCGGGCAGGGCCACTTCGTGCTTCCGGTCGGACTGCCGCGCAACCTCAACAGACAAGCGCTGAACGTCCTCGTCGTCCAGGGTCACCGCCCGGACGGCATCCGCCCCGGCCTGAAGCACCATTCCGACATCCGTTTCCTCACAGCCGACAGAAAAAAGGCTCAGGATAACGATGAGCGCAAGATATGCTCGGACCATAGAATTCACTGTTCCACCTCCAGCCGGCATTGACGGCCCATGAAGGTCCAGCCGATTTGTGCAACCAGTGGTTGCAATCGTTCATCGTCGCGGTAGAGCAGATAAAACTCCCGCATCTAAAAAAAATTTTCGCCGGGAAAATCCGCTGATCCCTCGGAACTCGGCTGAAGCTTCGGCCCGGGCAGGTAGCTGTGGCTCCGCTCGTCAAAAGACCGCATCAGCCGAATACGGGGCTGCAAGGCCTGAATTCGTCCCGACCATTCAATTTTGTCCATTTTGGTTGTCGCCCTTGGCCCCATGATGAATTTCTTTTCCAAACCTGCTCTTCAAGACCTGATTCAACTCCTCTTCGGTTTTCTCGGCCAACGTGCCTTTGCACGTTCCAGAAAAGACGGCCCAACCTGTTTGGGTGCGCCCATGACGATCTCCTCGAACCCGGCCATGAATCCTTTCTTACGAAAGTGCCTTTTGCGTACATCGGCAACCACCGCCTGCCAATCGGCATCTAGACCGGCCTCGGTATAACATTTCTTGGCCTGCTCGATGTGATCAAGCGCCGCATCGTAATATTTACTCTTGCCAGCGTTAACAATCCGCATGCAGAGCGCACGGTAAACCTTGGCGGACACCTCAGGGTGAGATCGCTCCAGCTTGCGCGCCAGCGGCTCAGTCCGGTAGTGGCTGAGATCTTCCAATTCGTCATCCGTGATCCGGTGCAGGTACGATACAAGGCGATCGAACTCTTTATGATCGAGCCAGAGTTCAATCAAAGAGGACAAATCGCCCTTCTCCGACGACGCCATGGCCTTTTGGTGCCAATCCGTTCTCTCTTCGCCTGGCACATAGCACATCAACTCCTTGTATGTGAATGTGGAGGGATGTGCCTCAAACTCGGACCAGGCGGATTGAAGGGCATCTTCCGTCCGCCCGAGTCTGGCCAGCATCACCCGTTTTAGCTCACCTAATTCGTGTTCTTCATATGATGTTCGGCTGTCCGTCCGCGCGATCTTCAAGCCTCTTTCGATCCAGAAAAGCCCCTCTTCAGGACGTCTCCGGTTTTTATAAATTTTTGCGATGGTCATGCAGTCCTTGGCTTTAAGCTCGGTCTGTTCGCAAAGCGCGATGTAAGCGTCAACGTTTCGCTGGGCTGCCAGCAAAGTCTTCAGTGCGCCGCCCCATCGTCGGCGCTCGTAGCCGGAAAAACGCTTTTCCTCGTCATCCTGGGTTGGTGCGGATTCGAACTTGTCGCGAATCTGCTGGATAAATGCCGGCAAGCCCTTCTTATCGAGGACTTTTGCAGCCTCACGATCTAAATGATGACAAAACCCGTAGGGGTCGTCCTCCATCCAGGATATCAACGATATTGCAGTCTCGTCCGGGTCAAGATTTGCACCCTGGCGTGCTTTGATCCAACCTTGAAACAGCTCCTCAACCAGCATGCCGAAATTACCGCTCGAGTCGTCGATCTCATCGGCTTTTTCATGGCAAGCTGCGATGAAGATCTCATAAAGACGCGCTGCCCGTTCCGGCTCTTTCCGGATGATTTTATTGATGTCATCGGCAACGCCCTGAACATCCTCCATGAACGACCAGGCGGCATTATAGGAAATGAAACGGCCGGGAGACAGTGCCGCTTCGATGGCTTTCTCGATCGGATCGATCTGTTTTCGCTTTCCGGGGCTCATGGCACTTCTATGATTATTACTCGTTTTCACGACCCTGCCAGGCGGTCCCTCCTTTGACTTCATCAATAAGAGACCGCACGCCCTGATTGTCCGACGGATTCAGCCAGAGCATTTGTTGAAAGATGCGCTCCGCCGATTTACTGCTGTTCTTCATGGCGTTCTGGTAGGCCTGGTCCGCCTTCACCCTGGCAGGGATTTCTTCAGTGATCACCTGGCGAATGCGGTCTGCGTCCTCCCACTCAATGTTTCCGAACCGCTTCTCTTGCCTTGCAGTACGCTTCGATTCTGCTGCTCGGGAAACCGTTCCGTGAAGCCTCCGTTACCTTCTCGCCATCCTCTTCGAAGTCGGAAAATGCGACGATGGCACGGTAAGGACTTTTACGATCCTTTAGGTAGGCTGAAATCGCTTCGTAATACTGGAGCGCTCGTTTGATTCCACTACAAACCACCATTGCCCTTGCCCGCCCACCGATCTTCCGGCGAGCAATCACCTGCTCGTGGAAGTGATCCACCATGATTTCAGCTTTCTGCCGGATCGCATGGTCATGGGACTCAACATACCGCCGCAGCTTCTTTTTGGCCTTTTTCGTGTCAAACTCCGGATCGTCTTCCACGGTCTTCATCAGTCGGTGGTAGCTCTCCACCGGCGTATAATTGGTCAACACATCCAGAATGAATCACGCTGAAGATATTCGCCATGTGCAGATCGGCCGCCCTGCACATAGCCCGCCTCATTGACGAGGGATTCGACAATCAGGGTTTCTAAGCCTTTTTCAGATGTATCCGTTAGACTCATGCACCGATCTCCGTAAAGAAACCATCAAGCAAACAAACTGCCATAAATGACTATATATTGTATATTAATTGCCCTGCAAACACAATATACAGAATAGTAGCAAGATTTTACCAAACAACCATCAAGCAACCATCAAGCAAATGCCGAGTTATCCACTTCAGCTTTAGCCCAGAACGGAAGGTAACTTCGGCTTCGTGTACCCACATTGGCATCTTCAATCACAATCATTCCTGTTTCTACCGCTTCATTGAGAAGCTTTGAAGCGGTTGCCGCATTCTGTTCGGCTATGCCGAATC
>CAZHHS010000156.1:0-5030 GCA_964532395.1 uncultured Desulfobacterales bacterium
GCCGTGGTGTAGGCATCCTGTATCCAGAACAGACGGCCGTCCGCGATCACGCTGTAGGCATCCCGGTCCGGGGTCAAAAAAGGTGCCAGGGTGGAAAAGCGTTCGGACACGGTTCTGCGGTACTGAATGAGACTCTCCTCGGTGATTTCTCCGGAGATCAGGATATTGATATCCTTGAATTTCCAGGCATAGAGGAAGCGGCGCAGGAAGGAATCCAGCTTGACGCCGCCGTCACCCTTGTAGTGGGTATAGACCGGGCCGTCGGGTCCGGGAAAATTGAATTCCTGCATCTGGGAGTTGACAATGACATGGTTCAGGCTTTTCAATCCGTAATAAATCTCCGGACGCTGGAGTTCGATTTTGCCCTTCGGGGGGATATCGCCGAGAAAGAAGCTCGGCCGCCCCCCAGGTTCGACCTCTGTGACCGGAGACGCAGCCAGACCGTAGCCGTGGGTAAACTGCAGGTGCCGGTTCACCCACCGCTGGGCCTCTTCGGGCAGCTTGTCCGCAGAGAGCTCACGGGTAGCCAGCATGATCTGTCTGAGTTCCCCGTCAACGGTGTAACGATCGGTATGTACCTTGAGAAAATCGTAATAGAGGCGGAAGAACTGGATCTGGTTGTAGCTCTGGAGCAGTGGGCCTTCGTCCCACAGCCTGATATTCTGGATCGTGCCTTGATTGGCTTCAATGATGTCCCTGTCCAGCGTTCCCCTAGCCGGGTGGTCTTTGGACAACAGCTGCTCCAGTCCGAAGGCCTTCCGGGTATGCCGGATGTTGCTTTCCAGGTAGTCCCGCTCTCTGGCCAGCTCGCTCGGCTCCACCATCAGGCGCTGGAACAGGCCGGGGACCAGGAATGTCAGCAGCACACTCAGGCCGAGCCAGACAGCCACGGACCAGACAATGAGCTTTCTGTTTTTGGAAAAAGCGCCGGCAATCATGAGTCCGGCGGCAATAACGGCGACAATGGTCAGAATAAAATACCCGGGAATCATGATCACGGAATCGGTGTATCCCACGCCATAGACCGTGCCCAGGGAGGAATACAAAAGCTCGTAGCGGCTCAACCAGTGGCCAAAGGCGAACACCAGCACGGCCCCTGCCCCGAGAACGGCCAGATGATTGAACACCTTGCCGCTCAGCGAAAAGAGCTCGCCCCGGAGCGTGCAGCTCGTATAATAGAAACCGCCGACCACGACCATGGTGGCAATGATCGCGCTCAAAAGCCAGGTCTTGATGAACTCCAGAACCGGGATCGTGAAAATGTAAAAGGCAAAATCCTTCTGAAAAACAGGATCCTGTTCCCCAAAAGGGACCTGCTGCAAATAGCGGAGCATGGTTTCCCATTGCGAAGCCATCATGGTGCCCAAGTAGAGGGCGGCAAGCAGCAGGATCCCGCCCGCCACCCAGTTGAGCAATTTCGTTGCGGTTTGATAAAGATTGGGCGGCACATCGGGGTTCACCGGCTGCAACCCGGCGGTATGCCTGCGGGTCAGGTAGAGGTTGGGAAGGGCCAGAATCGCGAACAGGCCCACTGCGAGAAAGAACAAGACCACTTTGCTGCTGACGATGGTGAGCAGGACTGATTCAAAATCCAGGCTTTGGTACCAGAGCCAGTCCGTATAAAACGTATGCCCCCAGCTGACGGCCATCCAGAGGAGAATCAAGGCCAAAAATCCGAGGCCGAGCTTCAACAGACGATAGATTTTGCGCAGATCCAGGTCTTCCAGGCGAAACTGGGGAGGAGCGGGACCGGAGGCATTGGATTCGGATGGGTCGTTCATAGGGCTTACCCCTTTCCATGTGATTGGTGGTCGAATATTCCTGGCCCCGTTGTATTTTCCATATACTCAATGACGGGAGTCATTTTGTCAAGCCGGTAAAATGCTTTTTCATTGAAATAAACGCCTCATGCTGTTAGGTCTCAGACTTTGGGAGTTAACCCTGCCTTGCGTTTTTCCGTTTTTTCAGCGTGGTGGATGTCTAACAGGCGGATGGGGACACGTATTGAGGAGACCTCATGGGCGATCAAATCAACTCAAATAACCGAAATTCATCTTTAAAACAATCAAGGGGTATTGAAAAGGTAGCCACCGAAATAGATGGACTGGACGACATCCTGAAAGGAGGTCTTCCTGCAGGTAGAACCACGCTTATCAGTGGCGGCCCCGGCACGGGAAAGAGCCTGCTCGGCCTGGAATTCATTTACCGAGGGGCCGTGTCCGGCAATCCGGGTATTTTCCTTACCTTTGAAGAAACCAAAGAAAACATACGGCAAAATGCGTTCACGCTTGGTTGGGATCTGGATAAGTTGGAGCGGTCCGGGCATTTCTTTTTGATAGAAGGACAGGTGCCGCCGAATATATTATTTTCGGGGAATTTTGACCTGAAGGGATTACTCGCCGTCATCGAGGGAAAGGCCAGGGAGATAGGCGCGGACAGAATCGTCATCGACGCCATCGATATTCTCCTGCGGTTTTTTGATGACCCCAAGGAACAGCAAGATGAAATGCTCACACTTCACAAATGGCTGACGGATCAACAGATGTCGGCCATCTTGACCGTAAAGAGCGCAAACGACAAGCTCGGTTCCGAATATAGCTATCTCGATTTCCTGGCGGATTGCGTCATGTATGTGGACCAGAGAATCAGACAACAGGTAAATACCAAGAGGCTTCGAGTCATCAAATACCGGGGATCGAGCTATGGCGCAAATGAATATCCTTTTCTTGTCTCGGACAGGGGTATTCATTTCAGCCCCATTTCCGAGGTTGAAATGACTTACCAAACAGATTCCCAAAGGGTCTCCAGCGGAGATAGATTGCTTGATGCGATTTTGGGTGGGGGTTATCAAACAGGCAGCTGTATCTTAATCTCCGGTTTAACGGGAACAGGCAAAACATGTATGGCCAATATTTTTGCCCGTTCTGCTTGTGAGAAGGGACAAAAAGTCCTCTACATCAACTACGAAGAATCCCAGGCCGGCATGGTCGCAGGTATGGAAAGTCTGGGCATCGATCTTCTGCCGGCCATCAACGAATCCGTCCTTGAGGTTCTGTCCATGATGCCTGAATCCATGGGTATCGAGGCCCACCTTTTTTATATCATCAATGCACTCAGGCGCTTTCAACCTCAGCATCTGGTCTTGGACGCCGTGTCTGCGTGCAAGCGTATTGGCGGGGAAACCGCTGCCTTCGATTTCCTCTTACGGATTGTTGACACGTGCAAGAAGATGAATATCACCGCCGTATTAATCAATCAGGCCGAGGGCGGTCGAGAGGACCATGACTTCAGTGGAATCGGGGTTTCATCTATTATCGACACGATTATCTCGCTCCAGTACAGGGATACAGGCGAAGAGCTGAACCGTGCTCTGGTGGTGGTAAAATCACGCCAAACAAGACACTCCAACAAATACCACCAATATGTTCTTAGTGACCAGGGGATACAAATTGACCCGGGTTCCGTCGAGAAGCACTGAAGCCGCCTACGCGACGACGACCAGCGTAAGAGGAAAATAAGATGAATTACTCATCTGATGCCGATTCTGGAAATGAGGAGTTTGCTTTTCAATTGTTTGTGGCCGGAGAAGAACGCCATTCCGATGAGGCCAAGCACAATCTCACACAGATATGTGAGTCTCACATAAAGGGCCGTTATCAGATTCAGGTTGTGGATGTGTGCAAATCATTCGATCTGGCATTAGAAAAGAGCATCTTTTTGACTCCGGCGCTTATCCGCATTTCACCTCGGCCTCAAATAACCATTTATGGGACGTTGAGTGACACGGAAAAAGTACTCAAGGCCGTGGGGATTGAGGGCAACTAATGGCTGATACAAAGCCCACATATGAAGAACTGGAAGCCAGACTGGTCGAAGCGGAAAAGATTATTGAGGCCATACGCGCTGAAGAGGTCGATGCGGTCATAGGCAAAGACAAGATTTATCTAATCCGTCTCAAGGAGATGGAAAAGGCCGTTCATGAAAGCCAAGAGGAGGCTCGGGAAAGGAGCGCTGAAATCGAGGCTATTTATAATTCCGCACCGGTCGGTTTGTGTTTTCTCGGACCCGACTTACGTTATATTCGCGTTAACAAAAGGTTGGCTGATATCAATGGGATCCCTGTAACCGACCATATAGGGAAGACCGTCCAAGAGATAGTTCCTCAATTGGCAGCACACGCAGAAGAGATATACGAGCAGATTCGTCAAACCGGCCAACCGGTTTTCAACGCTGAATTCACGGGGGCGACCGCATCCGATCCCCATCTTAACCGCCATTGGAGTGAACATTGGTTCCCGATCAAAAATGTCAATGGCGATTTGGTAGGTATCAACGTCGCCGTCGATGACATTACCGAACGTAAAGAAGTAGAAGAGATGCTTCAAAAAGGGCGGGACCGGCTGGAGGAAAAGATTGCGGAGCGCACCACCCGACTCGGCCTTGTTACAGAGCAGTTGAGAGAGCTGACCATGCAGCTGATGGTAACGGAGAGAAATGAACGGCAACGGATCGCGGGTATCCTGCACGACGAATTACAACAATTACTCGTTGGAGCCAAAATTCGGCTGGAATCTTTGTATCAACGCCTGAATTCAGATGATGAACAGGACAAATTGGATAAGTCCATTCAAATGATCGTTGAATCGCTGAAAATGTCTCGCTCGCTGACTGAGGAGCTTGCCCCAAAGGCCATGGAACATGAAAGTCTAGCCAAGGTATTTGAGTGGGTGTGCGATTTTATGGAACGGACACATAATCTGAAGGCGGACTTGGTGTTGGATGATGAAATCGAGATTCACAACAGGGATATCCGGTTATTCCTGGGACAGTCCGTGCGGGAGCTGCTATTTAATGTGGTCAAGCATTCGGGCGTCGATGCCGCCCGGATCCGCTTGACCAGAGACAAAAGCGGCCTTTTGCAGATTACCGTCAGTGATCAGGGTAAGGGGTTTGATCCGAGCCTTATACATGAAACGGTCGCGGTAGGAATGCGAGTTGCCTCGCACCCCCCGCACAGATCCCAGCGTGCG
>CAZHHS010000157.1:0-4996 GCA_964532395.1 uncultured Desulfobacterales bacterium
CCCCGACACTCTTGGCCATAAGGCCTGTCCTTTCGCAGCGAACCGGCGCGAGCACATTTGAAGACTCGACTGGCTTCGGCGACATACGAGTCCTGTCCTACGCCGGCGGAATCACTGCTTTCGAGTAAAATGACATGGAATTCAGATAGAAGAGAGAAGATCGTGGGAGATGCACGGAACCGGGGCTTCGTTCGACGCTCATCACTCGTGATCACACGGTTGTCCATTATCAAGCCCCTGGAATATAAACGGGCACACGGCTCAGTTTGGCATCTACTTCACCTTTTTTTAAAAATTAGTAGAAATTTGAACAAAAGTAAAGGGGTGTTTAAAAGGGGCTTAAGGGTAGGTCTATATAACCTTAAATCTGGACTTATTTCGCGTCCAGCACCTTACGAAGGGTCTTGGCAACCTCTTCCATGACAATCGGTTTCATTATGAATTCTTTGATCCCGAGGCTTTTCGCTTTCTTCTCCGATATCACGTCACTGTAGCCGGTACACAGGACGATCGGAATCGCCGGATCGATTTCGATAAGCTTTCGGGCCAATTCATCACCTCTCATATTGGGCATCGTCTGGTCGGTAATGACCAAATCAAATTCCTCAGGCCGGGATCGAAACGTCTCAAACGCGGTAATGCTGCTTTCTTCAGCCGTCACTTCGTAACCCAGATATGCCAGCAGAGACGTCCAGGATTCGATCACGGACCTTTCATCATCCACTACGAGTATGCGCTCCTTTCCTTGTGGCAGACTGCCCCGGGCTTGGCTATCCGTCCGGGATTCTCCTTCCACGACCGGCAGCAATACATGAAATACAGCGCCTTCGCCCGGTTGAGATTCAACCACAACGGCGCCCCCATACCCCTTTACAATGCCGTGAACAACGGACAACCCCATGCCGGTGCCCTCGGTCCGCTGTTTTGTGGTAAAGAACGGCTCAAAAATCCGATCACGCACCGAGGGGTCGATTCCGCAACCGGTGTCTCGCACACTCAACTGTACATACTTGCCGGGCACCAGTTCCGGATAGTCACTATGTCCCGTGGAACCCACGTACTTTTCCGTTAAACCGACCTTTAACAGGCCGCCGCTTTCACTCATGGCATGAGCAGCATTGGTGCACAGATTCATCAACACCTGATGAATCTGAGTGGGATCGGCCAGCACATAGTTGTCGTCCACCGGAATATCCTGTTGAATTTCAATCGTCGTGGGCAGCGTAGAACGTAGAAGCTTCAATGCCTCTTTCACTATCGGGCCGACGAGCAAAGGCACCCGCTCGGTTTCCGTTTGACGGCTAAACGTTAAAATCTGTTTGACCAACCCCTTGGCCCTGTGGCTTGCTTCAAGCACTTCTTGAAGGCTACTTCTGATGGGACTGTCCTCGGGTACGCTTAATAAGGCAACCTCCGTTTGAATGATTACCGGCATTAGAATATTGTTGAAGTCATGAGCGATCCCGCCGGCAAGCGTGCCGATCGCCTGCATCTTCTGGGCCTGTCGGAGTTGTTCCTCCAATTGCGCCTTCTCGGCCTCCGATTCCTTACGCTCGCCGATGTCCCGGCAAAGCCCCATAATATGGACACGGCCTGAAATAAGGATCTTCGTAACGGTAACCTCGACCGGGAAAATCGTCCCGTCTTTTCGACGTTGCCGCCCCTCAAAACGGTATGGTTCGTTCAGCCCGAACTTTTCCCAGAAATGTCCGCCGTTTTCCCGCTGGTCATAGTCGGGATCCAGATCGCTCACCCGCATACGCAGAAGTTCTTCCCGGCTGTATCCGTAGGTCCGGCAGGCGGCAGGGTTCACATCCACGATCTTGGAATCCAAGTCATGCAACAAGAGGCAATCCGCCGACTGCATGATCAATGCCCGGTATTTGGCTTCACTCTCCCGCAGGGCCGTCACATCATCCACGGCCATCACCGCACCGGGGCTTCCGTTTAGTCGAACAGGGCTGAATTTGTATTTTATCCAGATCGGTTTGCACTCCGAATCCCGGTCATGAAAGCTCTCCCCCTCCTGATCCGTGGCACCCGATGACAGGACGGCACGCATGCCCGCCAGAAGGGAACACCCGCTACACGCCGGGGTGTTCCCGCATCCCAGGGGGTGCAGATGACGATGGGCACAGGAAATAAAGTCACCACACTTGACCTTCCCGGGCTCAGCAAGCCGTCCAAAAATCTCTTCAGCCGCCGGGTTGGCATAGACCATTGTTTCGTCGTGGTTAAAGACCACCACACCAACCGGGCAGGCATCCATGACCATTCTCAAGCCGTCGATGCTGTCGAGTGTTTTAATGACCCCGTTGTCTTGTCCTTTCCCTGTTTCCATGTATCCTTCCTTCGCAACCCTCACCGACGACACACGAGATCACGTCCGGCAAGGCGCCTTGCATCACCCGGTCGTCATCGCCATGTCACCATTTCAGCGCGTAATCCTAGTCTAGCGGCAAGGGAAAAGATAGAGTCTTTTAGGAGGGGGTTACGGGTGGCTAAAAACTACCCCTGTTTCTCACTCAAGGACATCAAGTAACTTCTTAGATTGACTGATTGTTTATTTATTTCAAGCTTTTTTCGAATATTTTTCCGATGAAACCGCACTGTTTCCTCCGACAGATGGAGCACCGTTGCAATCTCTTTGCTGGTCTTGCCGTATTTAACCATGTCGGCAACCTGAAGCTCCGCCGGAGAAAGCCGGGTCAACGGCGCCACAGCGGCCAGGGGACGAACCAGCTCCATCAGGTTTGACTTGGCGATTTCCAGGCATGTCTTGTTCTCGGGCCTTTCCAGGACCCGGTCCAGCTTCTCCAGGTACGGTAACACCAATTTTCTTACGTTTGCGACAATCTGCCGTGAAAACTCCTCCCGCTCCCTGTCCCGGTGATCGACGAGCACCTTCAAGGCCGTATTGACTTCTTCAAGGTGATTGGCCTGTCGGGACAATTGTTCGCTCTTGTCGGCCAGGTGTTTTTCCATCTTTCTTTGTTGGGTGACATCTCGACATATGCCTTGGATCAAATCCGCCCGGATCCGCCGGGCCGAGATGTCCAAGACCAAATCGCTCTCGTCTTTTCTTCGTACACGGCGTTCAGCCCGTAGCGTTTTTCCCGTCAACAGGTCAGGCAATTTGAACGGGATTTCCTTCAGCTCATCCGGATGGACCATTTCGCGGGCATCCCTCCCCAGAAGTTCCTTTTCTTCGTAGCCCAACATGTCTGTCATACGTGGATTGGCGCCGCGAATGATACCCCCGTCATCCAGAAGGAAAATGCCGTCCGATGCATTCTCGTAAAGTGTCCGGAACTTTTCCTCGTTCAATTTGAGCCAATCTTCAGCCCGACGGCGTTGCATAATCTCCCAGAAGCCTTCCATGAAAAGCCGGAACTGCCGAAGATCTACCGAGTTGTATGCCTTTTCCTTGTTTCCCAGCGCGGCCACGGCAACAACCCGGGCATTTTCAAATATGGGAATCGACATGAATCGCGAAATCCGGGGATGGCCTTCCGGATACCCGATTTTGCCCGCATGACCGGCGTCATAGTCGTTTACCACGATCGGTTGCCGTTGCCGATAGGCTTCCGACCAGAGGCCACAGTCGGAGATCTCAAATGCCGCGGTATTAATGGGCAAGCCACATTCTTTCCGGGTATTCTGCGTATACACGGCGCGAGTGACAAATTTCCGGTCCTCCGACAAAAAATTGATAAACCCGATATCGCTCTGAGTGAGTTCAGCACTTCGCTCCAGGGCGAAACCGGCCAATTCATCGGGGTCGCCGTACCGCATTTCATTTAATTGCAGAAGCGCTTCGAGTCGCCTTTCATTAAGCCTTTGTGCCTCTCCCAGCTCACCTTTGGCCATAACCCGATCGGTAATATCCAACTGCGTGGACAAGCTATAGACCGGCGATCCCTCGCGGTCAAAGATGGTATCGGCGTTCAGAAGGACTGTTTTAAGATCGCCGTGTTTTGTAACCACCTGCATCTCTTCATTCCTCAGTGACCCCTCCGCTTTCCATCTTTCCAAAAGCCGCCTTGCTTTTTCTTGAAAAGACCTCGCATATATCGTTGATATCAACGGCCTTCCTATCAGCTCCGCTTTGCTCCGGTAGCCCAATGTCCGTACCGCCGTAAGATTGCAGTCAAGAATCACACCGTCCAAGCTCACGTGGTATGTCAACAGAGGTATGCGATCAAAATACGCCGAAAGGAGGTCTTCGCGTTGTACAAGAGTCTGCTCGGTGTTGTTTCGTTTTGAAACCGCTTCTTCCAGTTCCTTGAGCCTTTGCGCCAGTTCCTTGTAGGTCGGTTTGGGCA
Source organism: uncultured Desulfobacterales bacterium (assembly GCA_964532395.1). GTDB lineage: Bacteria > Desulfobacterota > Desulfobacteria > Desulfobacterales. Next base: position 4,326 of record CAZHHS010000157.1, read on the forward strand.
TGAGAATTCCTTCCACCGTAAAACGGGGGCAACAGACACGGAGAGGGACTGCAAACCTCTCAACGGTACACCGAGATAATCCCTCTCCCACCGACACTTCGAGAAGTAATTTAACTTCTACATTACGGCGATACCGTACGTCAAGGTGGATTGACTACCCAGATCCAACAGCAAGCAAATAACTGGGGCGTTTTTGGCGAGTTTATCGACAGGCAAAGTGGTAGAACTGAAATCGTCAGCGGCCCGGCGGTGGGCTACTAATCACCACCGCAGGCACCGCTGACCGCTGACTTTTGGAAAAGAGATCTAGAAATCTTTAAAATCGTTATCCCCGGATTCGCTATTATTCATGGGAATAACGGCATCAGACTGTGCCGCATCGTCCCTTTTCGGTGCTTTTTTCTGACATGTTTGAGCGGGCTGCCGTTTTTGAAGCGCCGCCTTCTGGGTAACCGATGGCTGCGTGCCTTGCGTCTGAGCCACCTGTTGCTGGGCTTGTGCCAAATACTCCTGACTGAGCTTGAACGCGGCGATCATGCTCTGCAGTTCCTGTGCCTGTGCCGTCATCTCTTCGGACGCCGAGGCACTTTCCTCCGCATTGGCGGCGTTCTGTTGCGTCACCTTGTCCATTTCGCCCATGGCCGTATTCACCTGCTCGATCCCCTGAGCCT
>CAZHHS010000158.1:0-4991 GCA_964532395.1 uncultured Desulfobacterales bacterium
CCCTTTTTCCGCAATTTCACGAATTCCGCTAACCACATTTCTGTCTTCCGGAAGGTAGAGGGGTACAATAAAGTCATGGCGGGTTCTGAGCCAGACTTTGCGGGCCGACCTTTCCCGTTTGCAATCCTCCACGAATTTCTCAATGCTGAAATAGTTGAGGCTGCCGAGGGCACCCATGGCGTGACGGAGTATGTGTACACCATATTCCCGAAGGGTGTTTCGGCTCAGCTCGGATTCCTCGACGGCCGCATCGATGTCGTCCAGAATACTGGTGCTGCCACCGGACTGAGCCGAGGGGAAGCCGGTTACCCACATGTTCAATCGTGCCATCGCCGAATTGATGATGGGCTGGCCGGGATCACTGTAGCTCAGGTCGCCGCTTGCCCCCAGTACGTCGGGTATACCGCCGTGGACGCAGACCAAGCCGGGTAAAACGGTTTGGGCAAGGACCATCATAAAGAGTACTTGGGCGTGAACCTGGGTGAGCAATGCTTCCGGACTCAAAGGGCCGGTGGAGCCGGCAATGGTTAAATCCAGCAACAAGAGATTGTTACCCAGCCGAGCACTGCGTAGGAACGGTTCTACCATGGAAGGCATGTAGCCCATCGAAGTGATTAAGCTGGTGCCGTCCAGCCAGTCGTCTCGGCCGGAAAAAAAGGCGGTTTCATCATCGGTCATGTGGTGGGTATGAGACATCTTCAAGTCTGGAAAGCGATCCATTTGTCTTGCACATTCAAAGTCGGAGATCGATTTGTCGGTGGCTACGGGTATGCTGAATATGCCCAGACTGTCCGCAAATTGACACGCGATATCTACGATTGTTTCGAATTCTTTTCGGTTGGCCGGGGCGAGATCATCTTGTCCCGGACGGAGAAGGAAGGGCGACGTGGCGCCGGTACCAAAGGCGTTTTCTCCAGGGTCTGCAGCAAGCTCGGTAGGGACTTGATCCAGGCAGTATTCGAGATAATCTTCTTTCAGGGGGACAAAAAGGGCGTGGTCACTTTCAAAATCAATTGCATCGGCCTTTAACAGAAGATCCATCAAGAGAGGACTGTTGCTGATGTCGATGCCGATTTCGGTCAAGATACGTCGCGCGTTCCGGTGAATTCGGCGATAGGTGCGTTTCTCTCTGCTTAAGACCTCTAAATCCTCTATTCGCTCTTGGGCCATTTCTGCTTCCGGACTATCCGGATATAGAGAGACGATTTTTTTGTAGTGTTGTTTGGCGTTTTGGAACTCGTATCTTTTTTCGGCCTCGATGGCCGCGTCAAAAAAGAGTAAGATCCGTTTCATTCGTTTTCGCATGGCGAGACAAATCCTGTTAGCCCAAAAGATCGATTATCGGTACCCAAAGGCCTGAGACCCGTTCAGACGTCCGCCGTCATTTCTTCTAGTTTCCAGTCCAAGAGAATTCTTAACCGGCGGTTTTCTCGCTTCTCTCTGTAAATAAGGTGATTTTGTTCCAGGCCGTAATAGAACAGGCGCTTGGTGATTTCGACATCGTTGCGGCAATAGTCGGTTAGTTTTTCTATCTCTCCCTGTCTGAACCATTCCACGGCCTGAAGGCCTTGGGCCGTCTTTCGGTGATTCAAGGTTTCTTGGGCGAGATGATCCAGACTGAGCCTGAACCCGAGACGGCGATGGACGTCTTCCAGGATGTCGAAGGTCTTTAGCGATTGTAACTTCTTTTTCGTATAGGCGCTTAACACCCGGTAGTCAAACTGCTTGACATTGAAACCGACCACTAACTCCGCACTCTCGAGGTGTGCGAGGAGGGCGTCCACGCGATCTTCGTCATAGACGAAAAAGTCCTCTTCTCGACTGTCAAAAACGACACCGACCGAGACCTGCATCAGGTGCGAATTTTTCCAGCCTCCCACCTCGTCGGCAGCCTTTTGGGTTTCCAGATCGAAAAATACGATGCGCGGTCCGTCCGGCTTGGAAGGTCCCGTGTCGGGTATGACATCGTGACCGACTTTAACCGACCCGTTGTCCAGCGGCTTTCCGGCCTCGTCGGGGATCATTTCACTCAAGGGGATATAGCCCAGGAGGCACTCCAGGACGAGAGTCGCCGCATGTTTGTCCAACGGTTTGTTTCCTGAGCCACATTTTGGTGAGTGAATACAAGAGGGGCATCCGTTTTCACAGGGACATTCCTTAATGTGAGACCAGGTTTTTTCAAGCAGTTCCAGGATGATCTCGAAGCCATGCTGGGCCAGACCGACCCCGCCGGGATACCCGTCATAGATAAAGACGGCACTTTTTTCGAGCTCCGGATGGTGGGTGTAGGCGATGCCGCCGATATCGTTTCTGTCACAAAGACAAAACAACGGAAACATGCCGATGAGCCCATGTTCCACTGCGTGAATGCCTCCCATAAAATGATGTCCCAGATCTTCAACATACGTCTGGATCACCTCGTCGATTTCGATCCAGAGGCCTATCGTTTCAAAAATCTGTGGGGGCAAATCCAGAGTTCCCCTTCCCACCAGTTCATGGCCGGGTACGGACCGCTTTTCATAACCCGTAATGACCTCGGTGACCTTGAGATGGCCTTCTCGAACGACAAACTGACCTTTGGGACGACTCCGGTTGACGTGAATAATTTCCGTTTCTTTGTCGCTTTTCGTCCGCGTGAAGTATCGCACGTCCGCGGGGTGGGCCGTTACATTCTTCTTAACCAGATCCATGGACTCGATGAGGTATTGCCGTCCCTTGTGAAGATAGACAGCCCCGGGGTGACATTCCTTAAATGTTCGGATACCGTCTACCGTGCCGATCGGCTTTCCCGTCGTTTTTTCTAAAATCGTGAAACTTTCGCCGGCCGTACGCATGTTGACGTGGCGATGGGGTCGGCGTCCGGCGGAAAACCAGACGGGGTCACCATCCACGGTTCGGCGAACCGCGCCGTGTTTTTCCAGCGTCTCTAAGCGTCGGGAAAGATCTTGGGGCCAAAAAGCGTCGTCTTGCAGACTTAGGGGCAGCTCGGCTGCCGCACAGCACAGGTGGGCGTCCATGACGTGGGGGTTGTTCGGGTCCAACACGGCCGCTTCGTAGGAGCGCTGAAAGAAGTCGTTCGGGTGATTCATGAAATATTGATCCAGTGCATCCGGTTTGGCGATGAGTATGACCGCCGAGTCTCTGGCGGCCCGGCCCACACGACCGCCCCGTTGCCAGGTGTCAATGATGGTTCCGGGATATCCCACAAGGAGGCAAATATCCAGGTAGCCGATATCAATGCCCATTTCCAGTGCACTGGTGGAAATCACGCCCATCAGTTGCCCGGTCGCCAACTGTCGTTCGATCTCTCGTCTTTCACCGGGCATAAACCCGGCCCGATAAGAAGAGACTTTTTTGCGCAGACGCGGGGACAGCCGGGCAACCCAAATCTGAATGAGTTCGGTGACCTTCCGGGCCTGAGTGAAAGCGATGGTTCGGAAACCCGTCTCTAGACAGTCTACGAAGATTTTCGCCGCTTCGAAGTTGGCACTTATAGATGGGTTAAGGAAAAGAAAATGCCGGGCCGCCGAGGGGGCTCCCAAGGCTTGTACCACCGGGGCCTGTTCCGATATCAGCCATTCGGCAAATTCCTTGGGGTTGCTTACCGTGGCCGACAGCAGGATGAATTGGGGGCGAGAGCCGTAATAATGACAGAGCCTTTTCAACCTGCGAATGACCTGGTTCACATGGGACCCGAAAATGCCCCGATATGTGTGGACTTCGTCAAGAACAATAAAAGAAAGCCCGGCGAGCAGCTTTTCCCAGCTGTCGTGATAGGCCAAGATACCATGGTGAAGCATGTCGGGAGTCGTAAACAGGATGTGGGGCGGCTTGGAGCGGATCTTTTTCCGGGTATGGGCGGGCGTGTCGCCGTCATAGATTTCTGCGGAAATGCCCGTTTTCCCCATTGCGTCGATCCAAAGGCGAAGCGTTCTCATCTGGTCTTGTTCCAGCGCTTTCAACGGGAAAATATAGAGGGCCTTGGTCTGGTTGTTTGTAAGCGATGCTTCCAGGACACTCAGATTGTATATGAGGCTCTTTCCACTCGCTGTGGGAGTGGCGACGATGACATGGGACCCGTTGCGAATATGCTCGATAGCCTCCACCTGATGGGTATAGAGTCGGTCGATACCGAACCGGGTCAGGGCTTGCTGCAAGGGGTCTTGAAACGTCAAAGGGTGACCAAATTCCGCTGGTTTGGAGGGGATATGATGGTAGTGAACCAAGGCCTCGGTGCTTTCGCGACCTTGCTGTAACCCCTGGATAAAGTGGGATAATGAACTCTCTTTTTCCGTCTGCATGGGTTGTATTGCCTCAGGGGTGTATGCCGAAATCCACCGGTAAAAAAATTGATAAATGTTATAACAAAAAAGATATCAGGGATGTAGCGAAATCCGTCCTTTTTGGCAACCTTCAGCCTCCTTGCAATGGCAAGCGGTGGATTTAGAAAGCGGATCAGCCTTGACATATCGATGAATTGGAAATAAAGTTTCAACTGTTTCCGTTGCAGCCGGAAGATATCCACCGGAAGTCATCCAACTGACAAATCCTGCCACAACTTGGGTTTCATATAGAGAAAGAAGACGCTGCCTGTTTGATGAAGTGGTACCGGTGCCGTGTTTTGTCGGAAGTCACCATGGCCGAATTGCGGAGGGTAGGCGATGAAACCTTGCCTTAAGTATCTGATGCGTTATTTTGCCAGTGTGGACCAGGAAACAATCCGTGACGGTGTATACCACCACCTTACATCTATCGGACAACCCTTTGCGCCCAGCAATTTGTGTTTAGCGGCGGATGGGCTGTTTCAACTCGACTGTCTTGGATTGCTGAATCACTCCGGGGTCTTTTGCGACGTTGGTTCGGCAGACGGGAGGGTGGTGGCCCTTTCGGCGGCCTGTCTGGGGATTCCGTCATTGGGGATCGAATACGACCATTACCTGGTGAAGGTCAGCAAACGGAGCATTCGGCGCCTCCGTACCGCCGGTGTGATC
>CAZHHS010000159.1:0-4970 GCA_964532395.1 uncultured Desulfobacterales bacterium
GCCTCACTCCGCTCGGGAGTGGAAAGCGTCCTGGCCGCCGGGGGCGATCTGCGCCAGGCATTTGTCGCCGCCAAGTCCGGGATAAACACCTTAAAAAACGTCATGGAAGCGCTTGAGGAGCAGCAAGGCGATTTGTTTTCGCCTCGGGCAAAAAAGGCCAAGATCAATGCCGGAGTCGGAGTCTTGAATGACCTGAGAAAGAGACAGCGTCAAGCATCGGCCGGCCATCATCAATGGAAAAAGATGAAGGATACACTGGACGGACTCCGTCAACAGGAAACCGATATGGCCGGAGAGATAGAAACGTTGACATCGGAGATCAGCCTGTTGTCCCGTCATCACGATGCCATGAAATACGTTGCCGAGAAGGAACGGTTGGACAAGGAGCTCGTCGGCCTTGGAAGCCTACCCGATTTGCCGGACGATTTTGCCCAGCGTCGGGTCGAAACGCAGGTGGCCGTTTCCCGGTCTCGGGAGGTGGAAAGGAGTTTGACCCAGGAGTTGGCGGAGATCGACGAAAAGTTGAAGGCCCTTACGTATGACGAAAGATTGATCGCCAACGAAAAATTGATTAAGGCCTTGGCCGACCAGGCCCACGTGCACACCAAGGCCAAGACGGACAGTAAGAAACTCAGAGGAGAAATACACCGCCACATGGAATCGGCCCAACGGGACTTGGCGGTGCTGCGACCGGGCCTTGACTTGGATGCCGTCCAATCGCTGCGATTGTCCAGGCCGGAAAAGGGTAAGATTCAAAGACTCGGGGCCAGGGGCGCAAAGCTGGAAGAGGCGGTCGAAAGCGCCGGCAAGGCCATACGGGCGGGCGAGAATAGTTTTGAGAAGGTAGAAAGCCGTCTCGGGCAAATGGCAAAGCCCGAGGACGTGTCGGAACTGGCGGACTGCCTGTCGCGGGCCGTTGATTACGGCAAGCTGGAAGACCGTCTTGGTGATGCGGTAGCGCAGGTTCATTTGCTGAAACAACAAGCCGACACGGACCTTTCCGCTTTAGGATCGTGGTCGGGGAGTATAGAAGAACTGGAACAATCGGCTCTGCCGAGTGAAGAGACCCTCCGTCGCTTTGAACAAGAGTGGTTGGAAACGGACCAACAGGTCGCCGATGCGGCAAAGGAAAAAAAGCGGCTGGAGGACCGTATCCGGAAGCAGGAGAAATCGCTTTGCGAACTGTCGCCGACCGGTGAGGTGCCTTCGGTTGACGACCTGCGCGCTCACCGCGAGGTGCGGGACAAAGGGTGGCAGTCTGTCCGGCACGTGTGGCTGGAAGGAGGGAAGGCCGACACCGACTTTGTTCAAGCCTTCCCGGAAAGCCTTCACCTGGCTCAGGCTTATGAAAAAAGCGTCGCCAGGGCGGATCATACCGCCGACGTGCTCCGCGAAGATGCAGAGACAGTCGCCCGCAGTGACGCACTGAAAGCGGATATACGGGAGCAGAAAGAGGCGCTTGCACAGATTAACTCCCGCCGGGAAATATTGACAAAAGAACAGATACGTTTGCGGGGAAAATGGGCGGAGTTATGGGCGCCCTTGGGCGTGGTGCCGAGGACGCCCCGAGAGATGATGGCCTGGATCAATAAGGCCGAAGCGTTGCGACGAAAAGCCTCTGACTTGAGAGAGCAACGGGTGACCGTCGGCCGATTGCGTGAGACCATGGAGCGGATGATGTCGGCGATGAGATACGCCCTGAAAAAGATATCGGTTCGGGTGCCCGATGACATCAGTTATGCAGAGATCATGGAATTGGCCAAACGTACCGTGTCACATAATGATGAATTGCGGCGGGAACGCCGTGATTTGGAACACCGCCTCGAAGCGCTGGCGGACGAGATTCGTGCCGCCACGGAGCGCAAGAACGAAGCCGAAGAGGACCTAAAAGCCTGGAATCGTGACTGGGCTCAGGCCGTGTCGGGGCTCGGTTTTTCCGGAAGTGCCCGGCCCGGGGATGTGAGTGACTTTATTTTGAGTCTCGACGATATTCATGCAGAGTTGGAGAAAGCGAGCGACAAACAACAGCGCATAAAGGGGATGGAACATGATCGTGATCGGTATGCCCGACAGGTTGCCGATGCCGTTGCCAGGTTGGCTCCTGATTTGAATGATCGCGATCCGGAAGCAGGGGCGGTGGAATTGAATGCCCGGTTACTGCAGAATAAAGAACGGCGTCAAAATTATGAGCTGTTGCAGGAAACCAAAGAGCGGAAGCGTCGAGCATTGGCCGACGAACGGCAGACGTTGGCGGGCCACGAAGAGACCCTTCGGCTTTTATGTAAGGATGCCCGGGCCGACGATGCGGAACAACTGCCGGAGATCGAAAAGAAGGTCGGCGTGAAGGCCAACTTATCGGTTGCCCTCGATAATGTGGTGGAAAGGCTTTCCGAGTTGGCCGCCGGAGAGGACTTGCAGGCCTTTGTGGCCCGCGTGAAAAGCTATGATCCCGACGAACTGGTGGCCAAAAAGGATCGTTGGGAGGTGAAAAAGCGGGAGGCTCAAGAAAAACAGAAAGCACTTGTTCGGGATGTGGCGCTCGCTGAAAAGGAGCTGGAATCAATCGGCGGGGAATCGCTCGCCGCCACCATCGCCGAAGAGGCGGAAGGCCTGGCGGCGGAGATTCAAGCGGACGTTGACCACTATGTCAAACTCAGGCTGGCCTCGGCTGTGTTGAGCAAGGCCATGGAACGGTATCGCCAAAGCCACCAAAGTCCCGTTTTGGCTGCCGCCAGTCAATATTTTCACCAAATGACCGATGGGTCCTTTTCGGGTTTGCGGGCCGACTTTGATGACAAGGGAGAGCCCGTCATCAAGGGCGCCAGACCGGACGGGGCGCTACTTGGGGTGGAGGAAATGAGCGACGGCAGCCGGGATCAATTGTTTCTTTCCTTGCGATTGGGCGGGCTTGCCAGTTTTGTTCGAAATAACGGTCCGATGCCCTTTATTGTGGACGATGTCCTGGTGCATTTCGACGACCAGCGTGCCGCCGCCGCTTTGGCCACCATGGGGGAACTTGGCGAAAAGACCCAGATCATATTTTTCACCCACCACCAACATCTCGTTGAGCTGGCCAAGGAGACGTTGCCGCAGGGCATTTTGAATATCCACTATCTTTGAGAGAAAGCGCAAGGAGGAGGAAAGCATGACCGAACGGACCATACCCTACGATCAGAAGAAAAAGCGGCCGGTACTCGATTGGAATTGGTTACAGTGTGAAGTGGAACCCGATGCCGTCGACGTCTCCGTCATGGGGACGGTGGCTGCCGGTCGGCCGATTGAGGCCGTGTCTTGCCCTCAGACGATATCGGTGCCCAAAGATATGGTGGGTCGATTCAAGACCTACGCCCTAAAAGTCGAAGGCCATTCCATGGTGGACGAAAACATTCAGGACGGGGACCACATCATCATCGAAGCACGGGAGACGGCTGAAAACGGAGAGACCGTAGTGGCCATGATCAACCAGGAAGAAGTCACGCTTAAGAAGTTCTATATCGAGCCGGACCGGATTCGCCTACAGCCGGCCAATCGGCGTATGAAGCCGATCGTCCTTCACAACCACGAGGTAAAGATTCTCGGGGTGGTGTGTGCGGTGATTCGAAAATACCGGCGTCATTAGAGGAAAAGAGGAGTCCTGCCTGTTTTCGATTCCGGGGGGTTACGCTTTTTTGCCGTCAGTTCTGTCCGTCAGGGGGAGAGCTATCCGACTCGGCGTCACTTTTTAGGCCGGGCAAGACGTCACGGAAGGCATTTCCGTAAATGTCCCAAATCGTCACAAACAGGGCGGCGATGATGGGGCCCACCACGAAACCGACGATGCCGAACATGGCCAGTCCTCCCAAGGTTCCCAGAAAAATCATCAGATCGTGCATCTGGGTGTCCTTGCCGACCAGTCGCGGGCGCAAGACGTTATCGAGACTGCCCACGACCAGCCCGCAAAACACCACCAACCCGACCGCTTTGAGGTAGTTTCCGGCGGCTGCCAAAATAATTGCCGCCGGCACCCAGACCAGGGCGGAACCGAGTGCGGGAATGATAGACAAAACCGTCATGATCGTACCCCAGAACACGGCTGCCTCGATGCCCACCACGGCAAAGGCCGCCCCGGCCAGACCGCCTTGCAACACGCCGATCACGGCCGTGCCTTTCAGCGTGGCCCGGGTAACCGAGGTGAATCTGTCCAGCAAACGCTGTTCTTCCCGTTTTTCAAGGGGTAGATAGTAAAGGATGCGATTGAGCAGGGCCCGGCCGTCCAAGAGAAAGAAAAAGCTGCTATAGAGAAAGACAAAGAACATGAAGACGAAATTGGCGGTGCCGACGGCTCCGGCGGAGAGACTATTGACCAGAAATGTGCTGATTTTATTTGCCAGCTCACCGGCCTTTCGCAGGATCTCTTCGTGATAGGGAAGCATTTCCTCGTAAAAGGGAAGCTTTCGAAGATATTGGGTGAAGGCCGCCGGCTCCGCGATTTGCCGCTGAACCCAAGGCGTGACCGATTGCCCGACCTTTACGGCCTCGGCGGTTATGACGCCGATCAACCCGGATAAAGGCAAAAGGACCAGCAGACCAAAGAGCATCAGTGTCAAGAGGGATGCGAGTCTGGGTCGGCCGCCGACCAGTTGATCGATTTTCCGGAATGCCGGTTGCGCCAACGCGGAGAAGATACCTGCCAGAAACAGGGCCATCAGGAACTGGCGGATCATGGAAAGAAAAAGTGCTGAAATCAGGAAGACCAGGAACAACAATACCAGATTGTTGAGAGTATGACGTTGCATCGCTTCCCTTCAATTCTTCGACAAAGATTCACCATCGAACGGACGAGCAGGGGTGGATCCGGGACACGCCTTCAAGGAATCGTCTTGTCGCCTTTGAAGATAACGGGTTTAAGTTTCGCACCCAGTACAACGCTTTTCGTCCGGTGCGGGAAGGAACTCCGCTTCACTCGGGCCTACAATTCCGTCAAGCGGTTC
>CAZHHS010000160.1:0-4913 GCA_964532395.1 uncultured Desulfobacterales bacterium
CCCGCACCATTTCCCCTTGAACCCCTTCCGATAGCGATGCCGACCCCCAATTGGGCTGGTGGGTCGTTACGTGACAAATCTGTAATCAAGTTCGTTGCCGACAGGAGACCGTGGTTCGGTTTACGATCACGTTTCTATTTAATCTTCGTGATGATCATGTTAAAATTATAAGATTGTGCTTGCCGCTTCTTACAATATTCACTGTTGTGTCGGTACGGACGGCTGCCGGGATGTGACACGAGTCGCCCAGGTGATTCAAGAAACCGGTGCGCGAATCGTGGGGCTCCAGGAAGTCATTTCTCACAGCAACAACGAGACATCACAAATGGCCCGACTCGCCGACTTGACTCACCTGGTGGCAATACCCGGCCCTACCATATATCGCACGAACAGTCATTACGGGAATGTCTTGCTTACCGGGTGGCCCATATTAAATGTCCGACGCATGAGTCTGAATGTTTCCCGCCGGGAGCCCAGGGGAGCGGTGGACGTGCTGCTCGATGTTCAGGGACACAGGGTCAGGGTGATTACGACGCACTTGGGGCTCAGGCGGTCGGAACGGCTGCGACAGGTCAAGAAGTTATTGACATTTCTGGACAAACCGAGTGCGGATTGTGTTGTGCTCTTAGGTGACATCAATGAATGGGTTCCCTGGCGATTGTCTCTGCGGACCTTACATCAACATTTCGGTAGGATTCCCGACCTGGCCACCTTTCCTACCCGGTACCCCGTCCTGGCTTTGGATAGGATTTGGGTCAAGCCGCAGATGGTCTTGAAGGAGTTGCGCGTTCATGACACCAGTCTCGCCCGATCGGCGTCTGATCACTTGCCGGTCGTGGCTGAAATCACCCCGACTGAAGTGTCTCCCCCAACCCTTCCATTATCATAGTTTCCACGTCCCAAAATCTTTGTGGCGAAATGCGGTCCAGTCTATATACTGGATATCCCCTATTTACGGCTCCCAGTCGGACATGTAGCTTGTTATAGAAGGAGAACTGGGATTTGGGAACCTTGAGACTTTCCGACAACGCCAAGGAGGTGCTGACCGCTCGTTACCTACGTCGCAACAGCGAGGGGGAGATTACGGAAACGCCCGAGGAACTCTTTGCTGCAGTAGCCCGTGCGGTCGCCCATGCAGAACTCAGGTTGGGTACCGCGCGGCAAGCCGCGTTTTGGGAAGACCGTTATTTCCAGCTTCTAACCTCTCTCGATTTTTTGCCTAACAGCCCCACCCTCATGAACGCCGGGAAACCCCTTGGTCAGCTGAGCGGATGTTTCGTCCTTCCCGTAGAAGACAGTATCGAAGCCATTTTCGAGGCAATCCAAGATATGGCGCTCGTACAGCGGTCCGGCGGCGGCACAGGGATGTCTTTTTCCCATCTCCGTCCCAAAGACGACTTTATAACCACCACGTCCGGTAAGGCTTCGGGCCCGGTTTCCTTCATGGAAATATTCGATTGTGCCACCGAGCACGTGAAACAAGGCGGCAAACGGCGGGGTGCCAACATGGGGGTGTTACGAATTGATCATCCCGACATCCTGGAATTTATCGCGGCAAAAAAGTCCGAAGATCGGCTACGCAATTTCAATATCTCCGTGGGTGTTACGCAGGGGTATATGAATGCTGTTGAACAAGACAGGGCTTACGACCTGATTCACCCGGGAACGGGTGAGGTAACCGACCGACTCGATGCAACAGACGTTTTTGACGAAATTGCACAGGCGGCGTGGCAGACGGGGGATCCCGGCCTCCTTTTTCTGGACGCAATCAACAAAGTCAACCCGACGCCGAAGGTAGGTCCCTTGGAGGCCACAAACCCCTGCGGAGAGATTCCGTTGCTGCCGTTTGAATCGTGTAACTTGGGGTCCATCAATTTGGCTCACATGGTGTCCGAAGAAAACGGCGGGCGAATAGACTGGCGGAAGTTGCGTCGTACCACCGGGGATGCGATGCGTTTTCTGGACGATGTCATTGAAGTGGGCCGTTATCCGGTTGCGGCCATAGAAAGGGCCACGCGGGCAAATCGTAAAACCGGCTTAGGGGTCATGGGATTTGCCGAGGCCCTGGTCCGCTTGGGGGTGCCATATGACTCGAAAGCGGCGATAGAAACAGCGGACGAAGTGATGGGGGTCATTTCCGAAGAGGCCCTTGCCGTCTCTCGCAAGCTGGCCGAGGAGCGGGGGGTGTTCCCGAACTGGCCCAAAAGTATGTATCCAAAAAGTATGGATCCTAAGACCGGAAATCGCGTGCGAAATGCGACTCGCACCGCGGTGGCACCGACCGGTACGATCAGTATCATCGCCGATACGAGTGCCGCTATCGAACCTTTTTTTGCGTTGGCGTACCGGCGGTCTCATGTGCTGGAAGGTCAGACGATGACCGAGACCAATCCGCTACTTTTGGAATTCTTAAACCGATATGATCTGGATGTGGAAAATATCATGAAGAAGGTGGCCGAAAAGGGCCGTCTCAGCGACGTTGCCGGAGTCCCCGCGGAGTTGAAACGGCTTTTCCCTACGGCACTGGAGATTTCTCCGGAACATCACCTTCAGATACAGGCTGCATTTCAAAGACATGTGGACAACTCCGTCTCCAAGACCATAAATCTGCCCCAAAGCGCAGACGTCGATGACGTAAAGAACGCCTACCGGCAGGCGTGGGAACTGGGTTTGAAGGGGGTGACCGTTTTTCGGTACGGCAGCAAGTCGCAGCAGGTCCTCTCCTTAGGCGCAGGGGAGAAGTCTTACACCTACGACCATGCGTCGCAGTGTGATCGGGGGGAGTGCGAAGTGTGAGGTCCAAACGGGAAAGGAGAAAAGGCTATGAGCTTTAAAGACGATCTTGAAAAAATCGGTTCGGTTTGTACGGGAACCGGGACGTGGCCGGTAAAGACCTATATCGACATGTACCACCGTTCCCTGGAAGACCCGGAGGGGTTCTGGGCGGAACAGGCCGGAAAACTGGACTGGTATAAACCCTGGGATCAGGTATTGGATTGGGATCCGCCTTATGCGAGATGGTTTGTCGGCGGCAGACTCAATGCCTGTCATCAGTGTGTGGATCGCCATGTGAAATCGTGGCGAAAAAGTAAGGTGGCCCTTTATTGGGAAGGAGAGTCGGGGGAAGAACGGGTCCTTAGTTATTCCACCCTCTACAGGGAAGTCAATCAATTCGCTTCGACCTTGCAGCATATGGGAGTAGAAACCGGGGACCGGGTCGCTCTGTATCTTCCCATGGTTCCCGAGGCCATCGTGGCCATGTTGGCCTGTGCACGGATCGGTGCCGTCCACACTGTTGTTTTTTCCGGTTTCAGTGCCCGGGCCTTGGCGGGAAGGATCCAGGAGACGGAGGCGAAACTTTTGATCACGGCGGACGGCGCATTTCGCCGGGGTAAAACGATTCCCCTTAAAGATAATATTGAAGGTATTATGGATGATTGTCCCACCATCGAGAAGGTCGTTGTCGTTAAGAGAACCGGCGAGCAGGTGGGGATGACGGAAGGAAGAGATTACTGGCTTTCCGATCTGATGGCGGACGCGGAAATGTTTGTCGAACCGGTACCGGTTGAAGCCAATCACCCCCTTTACATCCTGTATACGTCCGGTACCACGGGTAAACCCAAGGGCATCGTTCACAGCACCGGTGGTTATATGGTCTTCAATCACTCCGGATACCAATGGGTGTTCAACATAAACGAGCAGTCCGTCTATTGGTGCACAGCGGACATCGGCTGGGTCACCGGACACAGTCAGTTGGTCTATGGCCCCTTATCCCACGGGGCCGCGGTGGTTATTTACGAGGGGGCACCCGATTACCCACAGGTTGACCGGTGGTGGGATATCGTCGAGAAATACGGGGTCAGTATCCTTTATACCTCACCCACGGCCGTTCGTATGTTCATGCGTTATGGTGAGAAATGGCCCCAAAAACATGACCTTTCCAGTCTTGAGCTTCTGGGCAGTGTGGGAGAGCCCATTAACCCGGAGGCTTGGCACTGGTATTATAAGCACATCGGCGGTTCCCGTTGTCCGATTGTGGATACCTGGTGGCAGACGGAAACCGGCGGTATCATGATTTCGCCCACACCGGGTATCGACCCGGTACCACTCAAACCCGGTTCGGCCTGTTTTCCCTTACCCGGCGTGGATGCCACCGTGGTCAATGAAAAAGGGGAAGACGCGGACAAGGGCGAAAGGGGTCAATTACTGATAAAAAAGCCCTGGCCGGGAATGCTGATGGATATCTATAAAAACTCGCAACGGTATAAAGATACCTACTGGTCTAAATTCCCGGGATCCTACTATCCCGGAGATTTCGCCATGCGGGATGAGGACGGATATATGTGGGTAATGGGTCGTTCCGACGAAGTCATAAAGGTGGCAGGGCATAGATTGGGTACAGTGGAAGTAGAAGATGCCGTGGCCGCTCATCCGGCGGTCGCTGAGACGGCGGTGAGCAGTAAGCCCCATGAGGAAAAAGGAGAGGTCCTGGTGGTGTTTACCATACTCAAAGAAGGCAAATCGGCCTCGGACAATCTGAAGGAAGAGATCATAAAACACGTGCGGGAGGCCATCGGTCCGATAGCCACCCCGGAAGATGTCTATTTCGTCGATTCTCTTCCAAAAACCCGAAGCGGCAAGATCATGCGACGAGTGCTCAAGGCGGTGGCTTCCGGGGAAGAGGTCGGCGACCTGAGTACCTTGGAAAATGAGGCATCCGTTGACGAGGTTAAAAAGGCGTACGAAAGCCTGAGCGAAGAAGCGCACAGCCCTGAGCAGGAAAGCCGGTAATGCAAATGTGAGCAAATCGTAAAAAGCCGGTTTTAGCCACCCCACGGCCTCCTGTCAGAAACGAACTTTGATCACCAATTTGTCAGGTAACGCCTGGCGGCGTAACCTGACCTACGAGCTAC
>CAZHHS010000161.1:0-4890 GCA_964532395.1 uncultured Desulfobacterales bacterium
AGGGGTCATTAACCTTTGACTCGGTGCAGGATTTTGAGAACACCCTGGCCATATTTCCCAATAATCCCGGTGTCCATCGCACTTACGGAGATATGTTGGCCGGTACTAAGGACCTCGACGCCGCTGTCCGGGCTTACCACAAGGCTTGCCGACTTTTTGTCGATCAGGGAATGATGCTTCAGGCCTTGGTGGCCAAAATCTTGGAATGGCGTCTCGCGCCACCATCCCATGACAAAGCCCGCCGGTTCCATGCCACCTTGATGCGGATTGCGTCGGACGACCTTCCGTTAAAGGGCTTTATCACCCAAATGACATACCCCGAAATGATTGCCTTCATGATGAAGCTGGTCCGGGTCCGTTTCCCTGCACAACGACGGATCAAGAAGCGCGGAGATGTGGAAAATCACCTGTATTTCATCGTTTCCGGAGTCCTCAAGGAAACGTCATATCCGCCGGCGGAGCACGGCGCTAACCAGGGCAACGGAATAAACACGGATCTAGTGGAAAATCAATTTTTCGGAAGGATTTATCCGTTTGACCAAGAAAGACGCGCCCAGTCGGATGTAGAAACCATTACGCCTTCGGAACTCGTCAAGATCTCGAGTGAAAGGCTCCAAGGCATTTGCAGACAGCACCCCAAATTGGAAACGCTGGTTAAAGCCCTTTACGAAAGAAAGGACCAGGTACCCGGCACAGAGACCGCTCCGGCCGTACGAAAAACAACGCGACACCAATTGCCCACCAAGGCGAATATAAAGATCTTTTTTAAAGGCCCCAACAATTCCCCCTTGGTTTTCGACGGGTTCACCGAAGATATCTCCGTGGGGGGCACCTGTTTCGTTCTCGGTGATACGTACCGCAGTGGCCCGCCCGGGGAACTAGTGGGGGCAACGGCCAAACTCCAAGTGAGCCTGCCCAACGCCGGAGAACGCCTGAGCATCCTGAGCAAAGTCGTGTGGGGCAAAGAAATAACGGGGCAAAACGGAACAAGTGTGGCCCTGGGGCTGCAGTTTAAGGAGATGGATCACCACACCCAAGCCCAGCTGAGCGAATATTGTTCCGGAAGCGATGGAGAACAAAACTTGATCTTGAGCTTGTGGGAATCATACATCAAGCCCTAACCTTCTTGGCTCGGCCCACGAGATCTCAAAGGAGAAGATATCATCGAAAAATACATCGGCAAAAAAGTGAGACCGGAATTGTGGGCTGTCGGCGGCGGCAAGGGCGGGGTGGGCAAAAGCGTCGTTTCCGCTTTGCTGGCCTTTTGGCTGGCTCGAATGGGCAAACGGACCGTTCTCGTGGATGCAGACCTTGGCGGTGCGAATCTGCATACGCTTTTGGGCATCAAAAATCCTCAGTATAACTTGGCGGACTTTGTGGCCAAACGCCACGCCTCCTTGGAAGAGATCTGCATAAACTCGGACATGGAAAACCTGCGTCTGATCTGCGGCGCCAGCGAAGTCCTTTCCTTGGCGAATCTACAATTCGCTCAAAAAGTGAAGGTTATTCAAAATCTGTTTAAACTGGATTCGGACTATGTCATTCTCGACTTAGGGGCAGGGTCCTCATTTCATTTTCTCGACTTTTTTATCGTCTCCCACCGGAAGATCTTGGTTCTAACCCCCCAGCCGACATCCATCCAAAATGCCTACGGCTTTATTCGAAATGCCGTGTTTCGGCGATTGGTCCAGCTTTCCAGACAGAACCCCTCCCTTCAAACGCTGGTCAAGACCGCCATGAACCCGAAGAACGAACTCAAGATGCGAACATTAAAGGATTTACTTCAGGCGGTGGAAGAATCGGACGGGCAAGAGACCCGGGAAACAGTCAAAAAAGAAGTGCATAAAATCAAACCGGCCATTATCACCAACATGGTCCGGTCTCATAGAGACAAAAATGCCGGCCGCATCGTCCAGATAGTGGCGGAAAAATATATGATGATCAATTCCATCGATCTCGGCAGCGTTGCATACGACAGAGAATTGGAAAAAGCCGTTTCGAATATGACCCCCTTTGTCAATCTGGACAAATCGAGCGAGGCGGTGGCCCACACCTACGACATCGTTACCAATCTTACCGGGAACAACGCCAAGCCAAGCGCCCCCCCCCGTGTTGTGCCCCAAAAGCTATTTTAAAAAGGGATTACGTAATCGGTATCGTATCTTTGAAGGTGTTGAAACAAACACGTATGACTTCTTGATTCTCTCGGCTAAGATCAAGGAACTTAAACCCAATCCCACGGTCCCGGATGTTGACCACCTGGGCCTTTAATTTTATCGGTTCATACTCGGTGGGAAACTTCATGGCCAGCTGCAGCACCTGCCCCACTTTCACATTTGAGGGGTTTCTAATTTCGACAAACACCCCGCCCATGCCGATATCCGTGACCTTGTGCACGCCGTCAAATCCTTGTATCTTCACCGGACAATGAAACTCGAGCCGCGGATACCGTCTTTTCTCATCGTGCCCATCAACAATCTTTCTTCGGACATCGAGCCATGCCCCCGCCGGTCGGCCTTTTTCACTTTTTGAATCTGTTTGCGACATAACCAAAGACTTTCTTTCTCATTCCCTGAAAGGCCGCCTGTTACCGCCCCGGTCGGCCCGCCGTCACGGCGTCATGCTGCCGAAAAGACCCCTCAACATGGACTTTCAAATGCCATGCCAAAATCGGCCCCCAGCGGTTTTGCCCCCTAAAAAGATGACGGTGAAATCGCGAGATTGCGAGTGTGACAAAGGAGATCATTACAGATAATAAAGAAAATTGTCAACTCCCGACCGGATTCGGGGTAATGGTTGACATTGCCGGCGTTTATGATAGCAAATCCGCGGGTGTGTATGTGGGAAAAGGGGTTGCTCCCGAGAATACCTGAAGGGGACACGTGGCAGGGGCCGGCAAATTGAATCGGAGTCTATGATGAACACAGGGGCACAACAAAGCGGCCTCGAGGCCTACGTAACCAAGGTCTTGGCCCTACGCGAAAGGCTCTTTCGTTATGCGTCCGCGAGGGGCTGGGGGGCTGTTATGACCTGGGCACACCGTATTTCGGGTGTGGCTGTGGTCGGCTTCATGTTCTTTCATATCGTGACCTTGTCCGGTTTGTACAACCCGGCACAGTTTGCCGCCAAAATGGAGTTTTTGGACAACTTCTTCTTTGCTTTTCTGGAATGGACACTGGCCATTCCGGTCATATTCCACGCGTTTAACGGGGGCAGACTGATTCTATACGAACTCTTCCGGGTACGCAATGACGCCGAGATGATCCGCTGGGTTCTCGGATTGGGCGCACTTTATGTTTTTAGTCTGGGCGTCTTCATGCTCATGGGCGATCAGCAGGTGTCGGCGGGATTTTTTTGGTTTGTCGTCTTCATCGCCGGCATCCTGGCCGCTTTCGTCGTCTGGAGAAAATTGTGGCCCACAAGAAACGCCCCCCTATGGAAGCTGCAACGCATTTCCGGGGCCTTTCTTTTGCCCATGGTTTCCGGACATTTCTTTTTCATGCACTTAACCCATCAGGCGGGCCATGACGTCAACACCATCTTGGCCAGGGTCTCCCATGTAGGCATTAAGGCGATGGACTCGGCCTTCGTCCTGATCGTTTTCTTTCATGCCGGATTCGGCATCAGTACCATTGTCGGCGATTACATGGAAAACAGGCACCTGCGAACCGCCGTAAGAGTGGTCGTGACGGCGGTCATGGCGATTTTCGGATATGCCGGCGCCAAGCTTGTCATAAGCCTGTAAGGGAGCCAAGTATTGACCTCACGATTCAAAATTGATTCCGTACTACGACCGGACGTACTCATCGTGGGTGCCGGCGGCGCGGGACTAAGATGCGCCGCGGCCATATGCGAGAAACGCCCCGGGACGAGCATTATAGCCCTGACAAAAGTACATAGCCCCCAAAAATCACACACATCCACCGCCCAAGGGGGCGTGGCCGCCGTGGATCCCAAAGACCCGGTAGACAAGGTTGTCTACCATATGTTTGACACCTGGAAAGGCTCGGACTGCTCGGCGGACCAAAATATTATTCGGCAGGTTTGCGAATCGGCATGGTCACAAATCGTATGGCTGGAAAGACGGGGCATGCATTTCAGCCGTACCGAGGGCGGTCGCATCGCCAAGAGGCCCTTTGGAGGCCACATGCTTGACTTCGGCCGAATCAAGGCCTTTCGCGCTTGTTATGAAGCCGATCGTACCGGCAAAGGCATTATGGACACCCTCTGGGGTGAAGCCTTGAAACACGATGTCAGTTTTTTGAACCAGAGTTTGGCGGCGGAGCTCCTCTTTCACGATGGCCGGTGTATCGGGGCCATTGCCTTTATGGAAGCGAGCGGAAAATTTGTCGCCGTCTTAGCCAAAGCCACAATCATGGCCACCGGGGGAAAGACCCGCATGTACCAGGTCAGTACCAACTGCAGACAGAATACGGGGGATGGTCTGGCGCTGGTCCTGGACGCGGGCCTGCCCGTGATGGATGTGGAAGCGGTTCAATTTCACCCCACCGGCATCGTCGGGCCGGGTATCCTAGCCAGCGAAGCGCTTAGGGGCGAAGGTGCGATACTCAGAAACGCGGAAGGCGAACCGTTTATGGCCCGCTATGCCCCGACCGCAAAAGACCTGGCGCCGAGGGATCTCGTTTCACGCTGTATTGTGAAAGAAATCCAAGAAGGCCGCGGGTGCGTACACAGCGATCATAAGCTGCCCCACGTGTGGCTTGATTTGAAACACATCCCCGAACACGTCCACCGGACCAAAATCCAAGAAGTATGCGGCTTCTTCAAAAAATTTGTCAATGTAGACCCTCAGTGCGAGCTCTGTCCGGTGACCCCCACAGCCCATTACCAGATGGGGGGAGCGCCCACAAACGCCTTGGGAGAAATCCA
>CAZHHS010000162.1:0-4880 GCA_964532395.1 uncultured Desulfobacterales bacterium
TGGTTCTCCAAAGCAACCTCAAAAGCCTCTTCTATACGTTCTACCGGTACAAATTTCAGACTGTGACGGATTTCATCCGGAAGTTCCTCCAAGTCCGGTTCATTTCGCTTGGGTAGAATTACCGTCTTGAGGCCGGCCCGGTGTGCAGCCAACACCTTCATCTTGATTCCGCCTACCGGCAGCACCCGGCCTCGCAGAGTGACTTCTCCCGTCATACCGACATCACTTCGCACCGGTCTGCACGAGAACAAGCTGGTCAAAGCCATGACCATGGCCAGCCCTGCAGACGGGCCGTCCTTGGGAATAGCTCCTGCCGGCACGTGAACGTGAATATCTCTTTTTTCAAATAATTCAGGGTCAATATCCATGTAGGTGGCCATAAACTCCACATAGCTGTGTGCAATCTGGGCGCTTTCTCTCATCACATCTCCCAATTGTCCGGTCAAGGTGAGCTTGCCTTTGCCGGTGGAAGCGGTGGCTTCCACAAATAGGATATCTCCCCCCACGTGGGTGACAGCCAGGCCGGTGGCGATCCCCGGAATTTCAATGGCTTCCGAGGACTCGGGTTCATACTTCTCCTTTTTCAGCCATTCTCGGACCCGGTCGGGAGTGATGTCCACCTCGGTAGCCTCCGCTGCGGCGATTTTGACCACCGCCTTGCGGCACAAGGCACCGATTTCGCGCTCCAAATTACGGACGCCTGCTTCTCGTGTGTAGTTTCGAATGACTTTTAAAAGCGTTTCGTCGGAAAAGACGACCTCGCCGTCACGCAAGCCGTTATGTCTTATC
Source organism: uncultured Desulfobacterales bacterium (assembly GCA_964532395.1). Taxonomy (GTDB): domain Bacteria; phylum Desulfobacterota; class Desulfobacteria; order Desulfobacterales. The sequence goes on from CAZHHS010000162.1 coordinate 790, forward strand.
TGCCTGGGTAAGAGATAGTTCCGAGCGATATGAAGTTTTTCATGTTCCGTATAGCCGTCCAGCTGAATAATCTCCATACGGTCCCGAAGGGCCGGCGGGATGGTTTCCAGTTGGTTGGCCGTGGTGATGAACATGACATCGCTCAGATCAAAATCGACATCCAGGTAGTGATCGCGAAACGCATGATTCTGGGCCGGGTCCAGGACTTCCAGTAGGGCACTACTCGGGTCGCCCCGCCAATCCATGCCCACCTTGTCTACTTCGTCCAGCATAAAGACGGGGTTTCGCGTTTTGGCCCGCTTGACGGCCTGGATGACACGGCCCGGCATGGCCCCGATATACGTGCGGCGATGTCCGCGGATTTCACTTTCGTCCCGCATGCCGCCGAGGCTCATCCGGGTGAAGTTTCGTCCCATGGCTCGGGCAATGCTTCGCCCCAGGCTGGTCTTCCCGACACCGGGAGGACCGGATAAACAGAGAATGGCGCCCTTGCCTTCTTCGTCAAGATCTTTTTCAGTCTCTTCTTTTGAAGTTCCTCGTTCCGACATCAGTTTTCGCACCGCCAAATACTCGACGATGCGATCTTTGACATCTTCAAGGTCGTAGTGATCCTCGTCCAAGACCTTTCGGGCATGATCGATATCGAGAACGTCCTCCGTCAATTGGGTCCAGGGCAATTCAACCAGCCAGTCCAGATAATTCTTGATGACCGAATATTCCGGCGACTGAGGCGACATGTTCTCCAGTCGAGACAGTTCCCGTTCCGCCTCTTTTTGGGCTTCTTCGGATATGCCGGCTTTTTCCATCTTTTTTCGATATTCGTCCGCCGCCGATTCCGACCCTTCCCCTTCACCAAGTTCCTTTTGGATAGCTTTGAGTTGCTCTCGAAGATAGTATTCCTTCTGACTTTGGCTCATGCTTTCTTGGGCTTTGGACTTGATCTTCTTGCCCAGGGTAAGGACCTCCTTTTCGTGCGTCAAATGATCGATCAACACGCGCAGCTTTTTATTGACCGAATCGATGTCCAGAATCTCCTGTCCTTTATCCGTGGGCAGTCCGGCATTGGCCGACACGGCATAGACCAGCTTCTCCGGACCTTTCAGCTGGGTCAAAATACTGGCCGCTTCCTGGGACACGCCGGGGGAAAGCGCAATAATTTCTTGCGCCAAATCCCGGAGACTGCGCTCCAGTGCATCGGTTTCCACGCCCAAATCCATCTTTTCCGGGGCCGGAGTGATTCTCGCCTTAAGATACGGTGCGGTATCGAGCCAGTGATCTATCTTGAATCGCCTAAGTCCGTGAATGACAACTTGAATTGTACCGTCCTCCGACCGCATGGTATGAACGATCTTGCCCAGGGTACCGGTTTCGAATATCTGTCCCGGTTGCGCTTGTTCGACTTCCGGGTCCTTCATCGTTGCCAGCCCGATGTGCCGATCGCCCTTTAGGGCGTCTTCCACCAGATGGACGGATCGAGCAACTCCCACCACCAACGGTACCACCGAATAGGGAAAGACCACCGTATTGCGAAGCGGCAAAATGGGCAGTTCTTCTGGGAGATTAACTCTGTCTTCATTCTCTTTGTTCGATATAGTTATGTATTCAGCCATACTATTTTCCAACTCCTTTTGTTTTAGATTTAACGGGCAGAAGGGATATATGTTGCAATTGAGAATAACTTAATCATGGAATGGTAAAAGTCAACACTTGGAGGAAAACCGTCTTGTTATCTCTTACAAAGGCATTTTCCGCCACGAGTCCTAAGTCAAAGTCAATACCCTGACACACCAAGTCCGACCTCGACCGGTCCCTTCCGGAATGGACGTATTCATTCGGTTTGGCTGATCTTTGATAGTACGATTTTCGATTCTCAATAAAATCAATTCACTACCAGAAGCGGATTTGGTCTTGGCACTACCGTTTGCTTACACACATTGCGTCAAACCGAAAATGTGTAAAATATCCGGAGGGGATGCCCAGCGAGTCGCCAAACAATCGACGCATCTTTGGACGTATTACCCATTTGACGTCAAACGCAAAGTGTGTAATTTCCCCACATCACACCGAGCCTTGCCGGGCTGTGAGTGTACTCCTGCCTGCGGCCTCCATTTCTTCCCGTTTTGCGTTATTGAATGCGATTCGGAAAACATTAGAGTTGACGGAACAAGGGCAAAAAGGGCATTCTTTGGGTAAGTTGGTCAACCATTAGGAGTGGGAAGAGCTATGAAACTTATTGTAATAGGTGGGGTTGCCGGCGGGGCAACAGCGGCTGCGCGGGCCAGAAGGCTTTCTGAGGATCTGGAGATCGTTTTGTTTGAACGTGGGTATTATGTCTCCTTTGCCAATTGCGGGCTACCATACTACATCGGGGGAGAAATCGAAAAACGCGATGATCTGCTCGTTACCTCCCCGGAACGGCTTAGAAAGAGATATCGCATCGATGTCAGAACCTTGCAGGAAGTGATCGATATCGATCGGGGCCGGAAACTGGTAAGGGTAAAAGATCATGCCACGAATCAGGAGTTTACGGAGGATTACGATAAACTCATTCTATCTCCCGGTGCGCATCCGACAAAGCCACCGCTTCCAGGAGTGGACTTAGAAAATATTTTTACCCTGAGAGATTTACCCGATACGGACAGCATAAAAAAGCTTCTGGATAGAGAAAAGGCGAAATCGGCTGTGATCGTCGGTGGTGGATCCATCGGTATGGAGGCGGTGGAAAACTTCAGTCGTCAAGGGCTGACGGTGAGTATTATCGAAAAGACCGCACAGGTGATGCCGCCTCTCGATTGGGAGATGGCCACGTTGATTCATCGACACCTCCGGGACCAAGGGATTCAGCTTTATTTGAATGAATGTGTGGAATCTTTTGTGAGAGAACATGACCAGATCGTGGTGAATACCAGTGGCGGCAGACACCTAACGACGGACTTGGTCTTGCTTTCCATGGGTGTACGTCCTGAAAAAGAGCTTGCTCAAAAGGCCGGTCTGGCCATTGGGGAGCAGGGCGGAATCTTGGTGGATAACATGCTCCGGACTTCGGACCCGGACATTTACGCTATCGGGGACGCCATAGAGGTGACGGATCTCGTTAGCGGTGGCAACCGGCTCTTGGCGTTGGCGGGTCCGGCAAACAAACAAGGCAGAGTGGCAGCCGATAATGTCATGGGTCGAGAAAGCCTGTTTGAAGGGGTTTTGGGTACAAGTATAACTCGGGTTTTTACTCTGGTGGGCGCATCTACGGGGCAAAAGGAAGATTGGTGCAAACAAATCAAGCTCCCCTACCGCGTATCATATACCCACTCTTATCACCACGCACGGTATTATCCGGGGGCCAAGCCCATGGCCATAAAATTGATCTTTCATCCCGATGACGGCAAGATCCTGGGTGGCCAGATCGTTGGAGAAGAGGGGGTGGACAAACGAATCGACGTTTTGTCCACAGCCATTGTTGCGGATATGACCGTATATGACTTGGAGAAATTGGAATTGGCCTACGCACCTCAGTTTGGATCGGCAAAAGACCCCATAAATATGGCCGGTTTTGTGGCGGGCAATATACTTAAAGGGGATGTGGAGGTCGTACATTGGCATGAGCTCGAGACCTTGGATAAAGGCAAACACGTGCTGCTCGACGTACGTACGTCAAGCGAGATTAAGGACGCCGGGGCCATCGGTGGCGGCGTCCACATTCATGTCGACGAACTTCGGGATCGATTGGACGAACTGGATAGGGATAAGACATACATCGCCTATTGTACGGTGAGCATGCGGGGCTATATTGCCTATCGTATCCTCGTTCAAAACGGATTCAAGGCCAAGATCCTGAGTGGCGGCATGGAGACATGGTCGCCTATAAGTGAGGAATGAGGGATTGAGGGATTCACGAATTGAGGGATTGAAGGATTGAGGGATTGAGGAATTGAGGGATTGCGCCGCTGAACTGAAACGGCTTGAGAACATCAGAGGGATTGAGGGATTGAGGGATTTGGGGAATTGAGGGATTTAGGAATTGAGGGATTTAGGGATTGCGCCGCTGAACTGAAGCGGCTTGAGAAGAGCAGAGGGATTTGGGGATTTGGGGATTG
>CAZHHS010000163.1:0-4872 GCA_964532395.1 uncultured Desulfobacterales bacterium
CAAGTTCTCGTCTTTACCTGTGAAAGCTATGCCCAGGTGGAAAAGGCCATCCGAGGGTTGGCCCGGGCGGGAGTTAACACGCTGATCGTGAGGGCCTTTCAAAACCGCGGAGACAGGATCTACCGATTCGCCAGCCCCAAATCTCGCACAGGCGTCTACTTTCAAACCACTCACGCGCCCGTCGTCGACGCCGTGCTCAGCCGGATCGTAACCTTGGCCCATCGGCACGGACTACGCGTCTTCGCCTGGATGGAAACCCGAAAGACCCCGTTGGACATTCCCCGTTCAGCCGGAGCGAAAGCGGTATCCTATTGCTTCAAGACCGAAAGCTATACGCCCGGTTCGGCTTGGAGCATTTTTGATCCATCCGTACAAAGTCGGCTGGTCGGTCTTTACCAGGATGTGGTCAAAACCGGTGTCGACGGAATTTTAATACAAGATGACCTTATTATGTATCACAATGAGGATTTCAGTTCCAAGGCAACCGCGCGCTTTTTGGAAGAAAGCGGGAAGCCGCTCGATCCGAAGGCGCTCTATGGTACCGTATTCCAAGATGCCGAAGGCCATTGGTGCGTCCCTGAATATTCAGAGACATTCTGGCAGTGGGCATCCTGGAAAAACCAGCAACTCCTGAAGCTGGCCCGAAAACTGATAGGGGCTGCAAGAGCGGAAAACCCGGACATTTCCGTGGCCATGAATTTTATGTACGAATCCGTCACCGCCCCCAGGAATGCCTTGGCTTGGTTGTCACAAAGTCTTGCCGAAGCCACCACGTTACCCATCGATTATTTTGCCATCATGGCCTATCATCGCCAAATCAGAAAAGAGCTGCGACTCAGCGAGGAGGACGCATACAACAAGGTGGCCCATATGACGAACCGGCTTCTGGAGTGGATCGAGGATCCCCACCAAATCCTAATGAAAGTGCAGATGGCGGACTGGAAAACCCGGCAAGAAATCCCGCCCTATGAAGCCAATCAAGTCTTTCGACGAATCAACCAGCAAGGCCGGGTGAGTCTGGCGTTTATCCCCTACTCACCCACGCTCCCACTGAACATCATCGGTCATCATTACCGCTGAGTGATTTTAGATATTCGTCCCACTCCAGGGGAAGAAGGTACTTTTTCCTGTTATTGCATATCTTGCATGCGGTAACCACATTCCCCTTTCGGGTCTTGCCGCCCCGCACCAGGGGAACAAGGTGGTCCATGGTTAGATCTGCAGGTGCGTACGATCTGCCGCAATAGTAACATCGGCCCTTGGCCAGTCGCCGCTTCCACCACTCCGTTTGTCTGAGCTCCCGTGCCTTCCGTCGTTCGACGTTAATCGCTTTTTCATCTGCTTCCTGTACAAAATAGGTCATATGGCGAGACTTATAATAAAGGCAAAAAAACACTTCAACCTTGCAATGGGCCAGGATCTCTCCTATATTGAATGGCTCATATGAATAATACCAACAAAAATACCACCGAGACAGGATTTTCGGAACTCGATCTTTCCCCACCGATTTTGAAGGGAATCAAGGCCGCCAAATTCAGCCATTGCACACCGATTCAAGCGCTGACCCTGCCTCACACGTTGGCCGGGAAAGACGTGGCGGCACAAGCACAAACAGGCACGGGCAAGACCGCCGCTTTTTTGATCACCATTTTCCATCAACTGGAAAAAGTCAAGCCCAAACAGCCCAAGCCGCACGCCCTGGTTATTGCCCCCACCCGTGAGTTGGCTCTGCAAATCTGTGAAGAGGCCAAACTCCTGGGCAAGTATACGGGGCTCACAATCCTCCCCGTCTTTGGCGGTATCGACTATGTTAAACAGCAAAAGGCCCTTCGAAAAGGTGTGGATATCATCGTCGCCACCCCGGGCCGTCTCTTGGACTTTATGAAGCAGAAAATCTTTTCGCCTAAGAATATCTCTATATTGGTTATCGATGAGGCGGACAGGCTGTTTGACATGGGGTTTTTAAGAGACCTGCGATTTATTCTTCGACGACTCCGCTCGTACAATAGGCGGCAATCCATGCTCTTCTCGGCGACCCTGTCCTATGCCGTCATGGAACTGGCCTATGAACACATGAACAATGCCAAAGAAATCTTTGCCGATCCAGAAAGCATTACTGTGGACGAAATCGACCAAGTACTTTATCACGTAGGCAATGATGTAAAGTTCAACCTGCTACTCGGTCTTTTAAGGCGAGAAGAATGGAACCGTGTGCTGCTATTTGCCAACACCCGTGCCGGGGTCGAAATGCTTGCCCATAAGCTGACGGGAAATGGATTTTCCGCCATCGGAATCACCGGCACGGTCCAGCAGAACAAGCGTTTGAAAATCATGCAGCGCTTTAAAGCAGGACAAATCAAGATCCTGGTAGCCACGGATGTTGCCTCTCGGGGGATACACGTGGAAGACATCGATATCGTCATTAACTATGACATCCCTCAAGACCCTGAAGACTACGTCCATCGCATCGGCCGGACGGGCCGAGCGGGAAAAACGGGCAGGGCCATAACTCTGGCGTGTGAGACCTATGTATATAATCTGGAGGCCATAGAGGAACTCTTACAGGAGCATATCAAAGTGGAATGGCCTGAGGAGACCTGGTACGAAAAAGACCGTGCGGGTCCCATGCCTCCCCGGCGGAAAAAAAAGCCGGCTCACCGCTATGCATCAAAACGGCAAAGGCGAAACAAACAAAACCGACCGAAAGGCAGATCCCCACGTCAACAAAGGCGAGGGTAACTCAGACAGTCGATTAAATCCACAGGCCCCTCTCTGCCAGCCAGTCGTTCACCGCTGCATCTAAAAGTTCGTAATACTTAAATGACCCCCCCAGGCCTCGTCTCCCAAAAAAGTAATTGATCTCCAAAAAAAGCGGGGTCGGGTCGCGGTCCGCCAGAGGAAAAATCAAATCAAACCCGGCAAGATCTATTTTCGTCTTATGGCAAAACTGTTCGACCGCACGCTTGGCCTTCTCTTGTAGCTCCGGGGCAAAAGCATGGTCTACGACACCACCTGCTCTCAAGTTGGCAAGAAAGGACGACCCCTCCTCTCCAAAACGCCAATAACTGTACAGCCTTCGCCCGATGATCACCACCCGGAGGACGCGGCTACCGGATGGGACAAACTCTTGGATTAAAAATCCGAAATGCCCTGATTTCTCCCGGCCGGTCGCCCAGACCAAACAACGCTCCAGACCGGCATCCGATTCGACCAAAAAAACGGACTCTCCTTCCCCACCCCAGTTTGACTTAAACACGATGGGATATCCCGGTAGGCCTTTTTGGGCCGTTTCGGTCCGGAATGCCGCCACTGAGGGAAAGATGCGGGTCTCCGGAACCGCCGTTTCGGTTTTCTGAAAAAGTATCGTCTGACCCACCTTCCCGGGGAAATCAAACCGGCAGTCGTAGTTGGGAAAAACGTGGGGACAGTGTTTTCGGCACAACCGGTAAAGGGCCTCGCTGCATCCTTGGGGCAAAAGGATTGCATCCGCCTGCATGATGGCTTTTTCGTCCGCTTTACCTGGTAGTCGTCCGGCACAAAGAATGTTCTGGTGGGCCACGATATTGGGATGAAAGGAAAGCACCATTTCAATAGCCAAACCGGCGAACCATTTTTTCGTCTTTACTCCAGTTCTTTCGTATTTGAACCCAAAGTCTTAAATAGACCTTACTTCCGATCATCGCCTCGATGTCACGCCTTGCCTGCTCACCGATACGCTTCAACATCTGACCCTGGCGTCCGATAATGATCGGTTTTTGGGATGCTTTTTCCACGTAAATCGTCGCCGCAACATCGGTAATTTCACTTTTCCGGCGTTTTTTGAATGTATCCACAACCACCGCCACTGCATAGGGGATTTCATCGCCCGTACAGCGAAAGACCTTCTCCCTGATCAACTCGGACGCCACAAAACGTTCACTCACATCCGTAAACGTCTCCTCCGGATAGTAGGGTGGACCCTCCGGGAGTGCTTTCAACATCTCCTGGATCAAGACCTCTATCTGGCTCCCTTTGAGAGCGGAAACGGGGACAACGGATTCAAACGGATATGCGCGACGCCATTTGTCAATCAAGGGAAGCACTTCTTCTTTTTTCATCAGATCAACCTTGTTGATCGCCAAGATGACCGGCAGGCCACTGTCCGCAACCACGTCAAGCAGCATATTTTCTGATTCTCGGTCCGCACACCGACCGTCAATCATTAACGTAGCCTGGTCGGCATCCTTGAGAACCCGTACCGCCACATCGACAATCCGCCTGTTCAAGGCGCCTTTCGCGCGATGGATTCCCGGTGTGTCCAAAAAAATAAGCTGCCCGTTCGGCAAATGCCTGATGCCCATGATGCGATTGCGGGTCGTCTGGGGCTTCGACGATGTGATGGCGATTTTTTGGTCCAGCACTCGATTCAACAAGGTGGATTTCCCCACGTTGGGGGCACCAATAATGCTGATGAGGCCGGATTTGAACGGCTGTGTACGGCTCATGACGGCAAGTGTAACGGCAAGACAGGTAAAAAGCAAACCCTTGTTTGAGTTGTGTTTATGCGGTTATCTACAAAGTGCCAGTCCGGGATTTGGTTGGCCAATGGGGACGATCCGCAGTCGACCGAAATTCGCCGTCCATCTTATTGAGATTTATTGCACCTGGTTCAGCCGATCGGGTCCGGGCCTGAATGAGACGGCCGGCAACGCGTTTGGCGCTGTCGGCCGTTTTGGGATCCGCTTCTGATGAATGGTGGCGGCAACATTTGCCCCGAGAAAAATAAAATCGTTTAGACTTTGAACCGTCCTACCGACTCCTTTAGGCGCTCCGCCAGCTTGTTCAACCCCTCGGCACTCAGATTGACTTGAGAGCTGGAATTGGATATTTCGC
>CAZHHS010000164.1:0-2606 GCA_964532395.1 uncultured Desulfobacterales bacterium
CGCCTTGAAATTGGAAGTGGCCCCAGCGCTTGTAGCTCGTAGGTCAGGTTACGCCGCCAGGCGTTACCTGACAAATCGGTGATCAAGCTCGTTGTCAACAGGAGGCCGGCGGCGCGGCTTAACTCAGCTTTTTACGACGCCATTTCAATTGGAGGTGCTGTGGGTAAGGAAAGGCCGGATGAATTCTTGGAAGAGATCGATGAAGAACTGAAATCGCTCCATGTCAAAGTCAAAAAAATTGTTTCCGAGGCCAACGCGGTCCTTCAGGAATGCCGGGGAGACCAATTGGAAGAAGAGGAACAGACTTCATCTGAAGGCAAAAACCAAGACTGAGCTTTGCCTCTGCGGCATCCGCGACTTTTCCAACGCCGGGGTTCATGCAATAGACACGGTCAGCTTGTCGGCTCTGGCATCGGCATGGTCTATGACAACCGTTATGGTTTCCTCCGGTGTGAGCGCTTTTGTGCCCTGCAAAGGAATGGTCGTTTCCATCATGTAGTTGGTCAATAACAACACGTAATGTTGGCGCCGCTTTTCGAGTACCAGGGCCTCTTCGTGGTTACCTACCGCCGTTTTCAGATATTTCAATATCCAGTACCGTTTCCGCTCTTGTTGTAGGAACAGAATTCGGCTCAGCGGTTCTCTTACGGATTGGATGACAAATGCCAGTTCGTCCTCGGAGTAAAGATTTCCCATGCCGAGGAGTCCCCGCAACTGCCGCTGGGTGACCAGATCAAGATATTTGCGTAGTGGGGAAGTGATGGTGAGATACGCATCGAGGCCCAGCCCGGCATGGGGTTCCGGATCCGTACTTAAGACCACCCGGCTCAGGAATCGTCGTTGCATCCAGTTTTGATAGAGAGTGCCCCCTTTCCCGTCGATTAACCGCTGTCTGGGGGGTGCCTGCGTTCTAAATACGGCCGGTTGTCCTCGATCCTTGAAATAAGAAGCAATCAACCAATTGGCGAGAATCATCGCTTCTGACACCATGACGCGGCTGGGGCTTTCTCTGTTGGTGCGGCTAATCGAGATTTCGTCGTCGTCATTAATCCACACGTTGATTTCCGGGAGGTTTATCTGAAGCGCGCCTAAGTCCAGTCGGCGGGCATTCAATTTCTGAGCGTATTCGTAAATGAGCTGCAGCTCTGGGTCTTGGCCGATTATCTGGTTGGCGTCATAATAGGTGAGCTGTCGGTTTACCTGGATTATGCTCGGAAATACCTCGTAACGTAACACTTCCGCAGAATCGCTTAGTTCCACCACTACCGTTATGGCAAAGCGATCTTCGCCTTGCTTCAAACTACACAGGTCTTCCGTCAAAATGGGGGGCAACATGGATATCCGTGTATCCGGCAAATAGACGGAACTGGCGCGTCCGAACGCTTCATCATCCACAGGATCGCCGCGTTTCAAAAGATGGCACACGTCGGTTACGTGTATCCACATTTTGCATCCCCTCTGCAGCGGCTCAATGCTGATGGCATCGTCAAAATCGAGGGTGTTTTGGCCGTCTATGGTAAGCGTGGACAAATGCCGTAAGTCTCTGCGCTCTTGTGTGCTTAAAATATCCGTTTTCTGCTGGAGCAGTTGACTTGCGGCTTCAAGGACCGGTTCGGGAAAGGTGCTGGGGATTTCCAGCCGGTGGAGAGTCACATTTTCATCCGGATTCCAAACGCCGATGCGTACCAAAAAGTCAAACAGACCTTGATGGGGGTCGAGTGGGCTTTGGGAAACAATTTCCTTGGCGACTTTTTGATGGGGGCTATCTTTTCCAAAAAGATAAAAAGAGACCAGGGTGTCTATAATCTCTGCTTTGATTTCTTCGTTATGATTAGGGACGGCAGATTGGCCGGGTTCCATTACGTGTTGTATCCACCGGGTTGCCTCTGAAATGAGTTGGGCTTTTTTATTTTCGGCTGCAACCTGTTCTGCTATCTGGTCTACCTTCTCCGGGCTGTGTGGGAAGAACCGAGTGCTATCAAACTTGAAATAGAAGCGGTCTTCGAACATGGCACGCATAACCGCCGAGGTATGATCCGATGAGATCTCCGAATCGAAGCACAGTTCGGCCATGGTTTTTACGTCTATCCATGCCGGTTCCGTGTGTACGACCTCCCAGAGATCCTTTAGATTGACCTGCGTTTTCAGCGTCTCTCTTTTCTCTTTCAGCCCACGTAGTTGTTCGACGATCTGACTCCTGCCCAGTCCGACGTCGATTCGATCTTCGCTCACATGGGCGAGACGCGTTTCTCCGTGGCTCACCTCTCGGTTTTGCATGGTGAGCATGCGCAGCTTCTTGTTTTTGTGATCCAAGACGGCGGCGGTAATAATATGTTTGTGATCGATATATTCGACGATAGTTCCAGGTTGCATTTATCACGTATAGCAACCGAGGGGGTAAAAGTCAATCAGGGTCGGGGGTCAGGGATCAGGGGTTCAGGTGTCAGGGGTCAGGTGTCAGCCCTGCCGCTGGCCGGCGAGCGCCCAGTTTGATCGTAAAGGAAACTGGAATTTACCTTAACAAGTCCAGTATACCGTCACTCCCGCGAAGGCGGGAGTCCATAAATACTCCAAAGCACTAGATTCCGGCCTTCGCCGGAATGACG